>NZ_CP113977.2:0-305380 GCF_026870175.2 Flavobacterium aestivum
AGATTATTCCAATACCAGTCAACCGCTTCTTTTAATCCTTCTTGTAAGGAGTATCTAGGATTGTAACCCAACATCGTTCTAGCTTTGTCAATACTTGCTAATGAATGAGGAATATCTCCTGCTCTATTAGGTCCATACTCAATTGCTACTTGTGCAATCTTTGGGTCATATTCAGCTAAAAATACTTTTAAATAACCTACTAAATCATTTAATGTATTCCTATCACCATATGCGGTATTATAGACAGTATTTATTGCTTCTTGATTTTTAGTAATCATCGCCAATTCATTCATCTGAATTACGTTATCAATATACGTAAAATCACGAGAATAATTTCCATCACCATTTATTTTTGGGCTTTCATGTTGCATAAATTGCATAACAAACTTTGGAATAACTGCAGCATAAGCTCCATTTGGGTCTTGTTTCCGTCCGAATACATTAAAATAACGCAATCCGATAGTTTCTAATCCATAAGTTTTGCTGAAAATTTCGGCATACAGCTCATTTACATATTTTGTAATGGCATATGGCGAAAGCGGCTTTCCAATGACACCTTCTACTTTTGGCAACCCCTCAGAATCTCCATAAGTTGATGAACTTGCCGCATATACAAATCGCTTAACATTGGCATCTCTAGCGGCTACTAACATATTTAAAAAACCAGAAACATTAACATCATTTGTAGTAACAGGATCATTAATTGATCTTGGCACAGAGCCTAATGCTGCTTGATGCAACACATAATCTACTCCTTCTACTGCTTGTTTACATGTTTCTATATTACGTATATCCCCTTCAATCAAGCTGAAATTTTCATTATCTATAAAATCCTTCAAATTATGAAGATGACCCGTAGCAAAATTATCCAAACAAACTACTCTATAATTTTTGGATAAAAAATATTCACATAAATTAGACCCTATAAATCCTGCTCCTCCCGTAACTAATATTGTCTGTTTATTATTCTTTATCATCCTCAATTAATTTAAAATAGTCTAACTACGCTTTATTTTTAAATATTTTCTCAAAAATACTCTTCTTTTTTTCGGTTTCATGATATCCATTAGAATAATTACCGTTTCCATAACCGTAACCGTATCCATAACCTCCACCATACTTGGCTTTATTTTCAAAGCCATTCAAAATAATACTCGTATTTTGAAGCTCCTCCCGATTAGCTCTATTATTTAATAATGTTATCATTTCTTTTTTTGTAAAATTTTGTCTTACTATATATAAAGTAACATCACAATATTCAGCCAACTCGAGTGAATCTGCCACCAAACCTACTGGCGGCGTATCCAAAATAATATAATCGTATTTCGTTTTAAGTTCTTCTATCAATTCTTTCATTCCATCACTCAAAATCAATTCAGAAGGATTGGGTGGTATTGGTCCGGACAATATTACATCAAGATAAGGAACCGAAGTGTGATTGACAATCCCATCCAAATTTTTATCCTTGATTAAATAATTGACAACCCCAACTGTATTGGTCAGATTAAATTCTTCAAACAACTTTGGTTTTCTCAAGTCCAACCCTACAATTACTGTCTTTTTTTCGCTTAAGGCAAAAACAGTGGCAATGTTTATCGAACAAAATGTTTTTCCTTCACCACTCACTGAAGATGTTATCATTAATGTTTTTGCTCCCGAAACATTATTCTTTTTGTACAAAAACTGAAGAGAAGAACGGATAGCTCTAAAAGATTCTGACAAAGCAGATTTTGGTTTTTCGAATACCGCCAAATTAGTATTTTCAGGATTTATACCCACAATACCAATAATAGGAATACTTGTTAATTTACTGATATCATCAGGATTTTGTATAGTATTATTGATAAAAAAACCAACAACGATAACCAACAAAGGAAATAACAAACCTAGAAATAAAGCTAACACATAATTCACACCAGTCTTAGGCCCAATAAGACCTCCGCCAATATCCTTTGCTGGATCTATAAAATGAATATCTGATAAATTGGCTGCTTTTACAATATCGGCCTCACTCCTTTTTTGAAGAAAGGTACTGTAAATATTGTCGTTTAGATCATACTTCCGTTTGATTTTTATTAATTCTTGCTGATCATCCGGAAGACGCTTAATCTTGCTTTCTGTTTGATTAATTTTGCTCTCCACTGTTGCCAAATCATATTGCAAAGCAGATTTTGCAGTAACTATATTTTCCAATAGAACATTCTTAACCGCTTCCATTTGATTATCAAAATCCCTAAATATTTTTTCGCTTTTTACAGCATAAGCCATTTCCGATCTTTGGGTAGAAAGAGCTATTAATTTAGACACATTGACAACAATATTGGGATCATCTATTCCAGCTACTGAAGGTGCGGGTAATTTTGAATAATCTACACTGTTTTTTAGATATGCTTTTAATGAATTACAATAAGCTATTTTTCTATTTATTGCATCTCTTTCTACATCAAAATCAAGAATTTTATCTGAAAATTTAACGCCTCCTCCCTGTTCAACATCATAAATATTTTTGCCTTTTCTAAACGATTTTAGCTCATCTCCAGTTTCTTTTAGTTGAGACTCCATTGCTACAAGTGTACTATCAATAAAATTAACGGTATTTGTTGCAAACTGGTTTTTACTATCTAACTGTCTTTTTATAAGCATTTTGACAGTTGAATTGAGGTACTCAACCATTCGGGCTTTATTAGTCCCTTGCATTCCTAGGGTAATTATAGAACCTCCTTTGTCATCAGATTTAACATTTATATTTCTATAACTTGAAACAGTTGAGTCAAAATCATTAAATCTAACAAAGTATTCATTCCCTTTATAAAAACCTGGATTATCTTTAATTTGCAATTTCCAATTCAAAAAAGGCAAAGAAACCTGTTCTCCTACTTTGTATTTTTTAACATATTCTCCCTCAACAACTGCAGTATTGCTATGACTATTATCAGAATAATGAATTAAGGATGCTGAAGTTCCCTCGAAGGGAATTCTTATTTCGTATTCGTTTTCACTTATAAATTTAATTCCAATAAGATTTCCAGTTACTTGTCCTTGCTTTTTATCGATATCTACATAAAAAGGAACTGCACCATAAGCATCTACAAGATTGTACTCCCCTTGTACCAAATAATCAATATAGAATTGTAATTTATCTACAACCAACTCATTATGAGAGCGTGATTCTAAAGTGGTCGAAATAGTCTGGATTTGATCTGAAGCACCTCCCCAATTAAAGACCAAACTTGTATTTGAAGTAAAAAGCGGATTGGTTTCTTCTTTTACCGAAATTAAGGTCTCTATTTCATAAATCTTTTCTTTACGTATATTAACCTGATACGCAATCATTAAAGCTATTAATACAGACGCTAAAAACCATTTCCAATAACTTAATATCTTTATTAAAAAACTCTTAAAATCAAAACTGGGTTGATTTTCAAAAACAGTAAAATCTTTAATATCTAACATCTTTTGAATTTGATTTTAATTTTTTAGCAATAAATAAGTAGTGGTAAATAAAGACAATAATGTAATAAGAGTTGTCAAAGATTGTATTCCTGTACTACCTGTTCCCCATGTTTTTTGCTTGAGTGGTTTTACATAAATATAATCATTTGGCTGCAAAAAGTAGTATGGAGAATTTATTACATTTATATCTGTTAAATCTAGATCTTTCATCTCGGTTCCATTTGGAGTTTGTCTAATTATGGTTACCGCCTTTCTATCTCCTGTCGTAGTTATATCTCCTGCATTTGCAATAGCTTCCATCACATTCACTTTTTCTTGGAACAATGTTTTGGTCCCAGTACTTCCAACCTCTCCATTTATTGTATATCGAAATCCCGCTAATTTAACCACCACAAAAATACTGGCATTTTCCTTAAAATAGTCGGCTAATAATTGTTTTTCTATATTAACACGTACTTCTTCAAGAGTAAATCCCATTACATTCATCTCTCCTAAAACTGGAATTCGAATATTCCCATGATCATCAACTGTAAAACCATCAAAATACAAACTAGATTCCGAATGTCCTGTTGTCACCCCATTATTTGTTGTACTAGGATTAAAAATAGCCACTAGTTTAGGATCTAATGCTTTAATCGTAATACTCAAAACATCATGAGTTTGTAAACGATAAGGTTTAGACTCAATCATAGCGATTGTGCTTTCACCGGAAGAATTAGCTTTTTTTTGGAGGTAAACCAAATCCTTTACTGGAATACAGGAGGTAAACAACACACCGATAAGTAAAAATGTATAGATTAAACGCATGTTCATTTGCAATAATTTAGTAACAAATATAAGTTTTCAATTACTATTTAAAAAGCATTAGCTTAATAAACCACTTAATTGGATTTTAAAGATTTTTCAAACGGTACTCTTTGTAATATACTTCTGCCTAGAGTCACTTCATCTGCGTATTCTAATTCATCTCCAACTGCTATTCCCCGTGCAATTGTCGAAACAATAATTGATAAATCCGCGATTTGTTTATAGATATAAAAATTGGTCGTATCTCCTTCCATTGTTGAGCTTAACGCAAATATTATTTCACTAACCTGACCCAACTTGACTTTCTCTATCAATGAATTAATATTGAGCTGACTTGGTCCTATCCCATCAATAGGCGAAATTTTACCTCCTAAAACATGATAAATTCCCCTAAATTGACCTGTATTCTCGATTGCCATCACATCTCTAATATCTTCAACTACACAAATAATTTGTCTATTTCTATTAACATTGGCACAAATTTCACAAACTTCGCTGTCAGATATATTATGACAACTGTTGCAATATTTAATTTCCTCACGCATCGTAACTAATGCTTGTGCTAAAAATGAGGCTTGTTCTTTGGGTTGTTTTAAAATATGTAAAACCAATCGCAAAGCAGTCCTTTTACCAATTCCAGGTAATTGAGACATTTCATTAACTGCTTTCTCTATTAGTTTTGAAGAAAATTCCATGGTTACAAAAGTAATTAATTGTATTCTGCTTTAAAAACAATACAAACTTAAAGGTTAAGAGATCTTTATTCCAATAGCTTTCAGGAAAAGATCAACTCATTATTAATTTCAGAAGTTGAAAACTAAACACAAATTATCAACCAAATGAATGATTTTAAATTACATCTTACTAAATCTGAAATCAAAAGTTGTTAATCAAATTTTTAAATGATTTATAGACAAACCATTCATTTAATCTCATTGTCTGATATCGGAAAGACTAAAAAATTAATACTTATTTAAAGTCAATAAAGTAAGAACACATGCCACTTCTACCTTTATATTATTTAATTTCAACAATTGATAAAACTCTGGGTTTTCAGTTCCAGGATTAAAGATCACGCGTTTGGGTTTTGCTTCTACAATATAATTGTAATACTCTTTTTGGTGTGTTGGATTTATATATAAACTTACTGTATCTATATTTTTTATTGGAATCGCCTTAGTCTTAATTTTAACGCCTGCCACTTCTCCCATATTCTGTCCTAAAGCCAGAACAGAATGTCCTTTTTCAACCAACATTTCAATGGCTTTAAAAGCTGCTCTTTCAGATTTTGTAGTAGCTCCAAGAACTAAGGTTTTTTTATTTTTTGTCATTTTAAATCAATATAAGATGCAAAAGTAATCAAAAAGGATCAAGCTCTTACTATATATTGACTTATAGCCTTTGTTATTTTATTTATAGCAATCCGATATTTTAACACAAATAGAAACTTTTCTAAACAAAGAATCTGTTTTCGAGTTAGATTTATAACAGATAAAAGAAAAACCTAACAATACTTTAAAATCATTAATTCAAAAAAGTGTATTTTTACAATAAAAACAAAAAATTACATGGATTTATTTATCTACTTATTTGCCGCTTTATTCTCTGTATTAAATCCTATTGGAACTGTCCCAATTTTTGTTGGTTTAACTCATGGTGATTCTAAAAGTGAATGTTCCAGAATCTCATTATGGACTGCCATAAATGTATTTGCCATCCTTATTATTTCCTTTTTTGCAGGACAATATGTTTTAAGCTTTTTTGGCATTAGTATTGATTCGTTACGAATTGCTGGAGGTTTAATCATTGTGAGTTCAGGATTCTCATTGCTTTCCGGAAAATTCAACAAAAAGAGAGGTATCAATAAAAAGATTGAAACCGATGCTCAAAAACGAAATGACATTGCATTAACACCTTTAGCAATACCAATGTTGGCAGGTCCTGGTTCTATTTCTTTACTTATTGCATTTTACCAAGAACACAATTCTACCAACGAACTCATTATCGCAACATTGGCTATATTTGCCATTGCTGTTGTTATTTTTATAATTCTAAGAAGTGCTCATTATCTTGCCAAACTTCTTGGTGCTTCAGGGATTGTTGCTATTTCTAGAATTGTTGGTTTTATCGTTATCGCCATAGGTATTCAATACATCATAAGTGCTATTATCAACATAATTAAAGGAAATCTGTCGTAACTCTAAAATTACCATCCATAAAAAAATCCAAATTCCAATTATTTATGTTAATTGAAATTTGGATTTTTTATTAAAATTTAATTCATTCTTTAGGCAAGAAAATTTCTGCCATCATGCATCGAGCACTTCCTCCTCCACAAGCCTCAATTGTATCCAAACTTGAACTCAATATTGTTACATGTTCTTCGAGTTGGGCAATTTGCTTTTTTGTCAAACTTTGATATGCAGAGTCACTCATGATTAAATATCTCCTATCATCTGTACCTTTTACTTCTAGCATATTTCCAGCAAAATTGTTTACCTGATCTTCAGTAATCAAAATTACTTCTTTATCATCTCCTTTTAAACTGTCAAGAACCATTTTTCGTTCTTTCTTATCATCAATACAATCAGCACAGATAACTGCAAAAGTTTCCCCTAAGCACATCATCACATTGGTGTGATAAATCAATTTTCGTTCATTATTAACCGTTTGAAAGGCTTCGAAAATTACTGGAGTAAATTCGAAATCTTCACAAAACTCAATAAACAACTCTTCATCTGCTCTAGGAGAAAGGGCGCAATACGCTTTTCCATTTTCTCTATCCAAAACTAAACTTCCTGTTCCTTCCAGAAAAAAACCATCTTCTTCTGCTGATGTATAATCCATTATATTATGAATCACAAATCCCTTCTCTTCTAGTGTATCTAAAATATCTTCACGACGTTCCAAACGACGATTTTCTGCAAACATAGGATATAAAGCAACATCTCCATTTCCATGAAAAGAAATCCAGTTGTTAGGAAAAATACTGTCCGGAGTATCTGAATTCTCCTTATCATCGACTACAGTCACATCAACCCCAACTGCACGAAGCTTTTCTACAAAAACATCAAATTCCTGCTGCGCTTTTGCGTTTACTGTTGCTGGCAAAAGATCGTCTAAAACTTTTTGATAATAATTATTAACCGCTGTTTGTTCATTCATACGGAACGCAACTGGTCGAATCATTAATATGGAGTTTGTTGTTTGTTTCATATTATTATTTTTTACAGTTTAAAAGATTCATGGTAAAGTTAAACAACATTAAACAATAATAACATTTTTTTAATCCCTTATTAATGGTAAAGTAGAACAACGCAACAATCCTTCTTGTTTAGCAATCTCTGCATAAGGAATTTCTTCTACAATAAATCCATTAGCTCTCAACCAATTATTTAATCTAGTAAAGTTTTTTTCTGAAACCACTACATTAGAATCTATTGAAAACACATTCGAATTCATATTATACATTTCATCTCTAGTAATATGAAACAAGTTTTCTTTACCAAATAAATTTACCAAAAACATATAATCTGCTTCCTCTCTAAATCCTCCTTTGTAAATAATCCCTTTGTCATTTCCTACTGGCTGAAAACAACAATCCAAATGCAAGGCATTATCTCGTGCATCAAGTTTTGATTTAATCAAATCAAATTCTTTTACAATTTTATTAGGAAATAATTCTTTTATAAACTGTACGCCTTGCCAATTAGTTCTAGCCGTTATATAATCTTTGTAATCACTTCCTTTATAAGTACCTATAAATACATAATCATTCCAAACCATAACATCCCCACCTTCTATATGAGCTTCTTCTGGCGGACGAACTACTTTTTGAGGGTTTAGCTGGTTAATTACATATTGGATTGCATCTAGTTCTCGCTCTCTTTCAGGCAAAATATTAGATTTAATAAAAACATCATTAATTACAAAACCAATATCTCTTGTAAAAATCTGATTATAATTTTCAATCATTTCCGGACGCAGAACTGTCACTCCATATTTTTTCAATACTAAATTAAAGGCTTCCATTTCAACCACCATATCTGCTTCTAATGGATAAGTATTAGCCAAAATATGCTCTAACGATTTAGGATCGTACGCTTCTTCTGCTTTTGGTGTTGGTCCATTACTAACTGCAGAACCCAACACAACAGTCCTCAATTTTGAAGTTTCATTTTTTATATTTAATTCTAACATTTGTTTCAACTTTAGTCAAAAATTAAAAAAGCTCCACCAAATTAAGTGAAGCTTTTTTTATCAAAAATTTTTATGATTTAGGATATTCTCTCAAAGGATGACCTGTATATATTTGTCTTGGTCGTCCTATTGGCTCCTTATTCTCTCTCATTTCTTTCCATTGTGCAATCCAACCTGGCAATCTACCTATTGCGAACATTACCGTAAACATATCAGTAGGAATTCCTAATGCTCTGTAAATAATACCAGAATAGAAATCAACATTTGGGTATAGTTTTCTAGAAACAAAATACTCATCTACAAGAGCCGCTTCTTCAAGTTTTTTTGCAATAGCTAAAATTGGATCATCAACACCCAATGTATTCAAAACTTCATCTGCTGCTTTTTTGATTATTCTTGCTCTAGGGTCAAAATTTTTATACACTCTGTGTCCAAAGCCCATCAATCTAAAAGGATCATTTTTGTCTTTAGCCTTAGCCATGTATTTATCTGCATCACCACCACTTTTATGAATTTCTTCTAGCATTTCAAGTACTGCTTGATTTGCACCTCCATGCAATGGCCCCCATAAGGCAGAAACTCCAGCAGATATTGAAGCAAAAAGTCCAGCGTGTGACGAACCTACCATTCTAACAGTAGATGTAGAACAATTTTGTTCATGATCAGCATGAAGAATAAATAATTTATCTAAAGCATCTATGACAACAGGATTAGCTGTATAAGGACCTGTAGGCAACTTAAACATCAAATCCATAAAGTTCTCTACATAACCAATTGTATTATCATAATAATTCAATGGATACCCCATGCTTTTTCTATATGTCCAGGTTGCAATTACCAAGAATTTAGCCATGGTTTTACAAACTGCATCATACATTTCTTTTTCATTTTCAGCATTAACCGATTTTGGATTAAATGCTGTCAAGGCACTTGTCAAAGCAGACAATACTCCCATTGGATGTGCTGTTCGAGGGAAACCATCAAGAATGATTTTCATCTCCTCACTTACCAATGTGAATTTTCTAATATCATTTTCAAATTGAGTCAATCGTTCAGCTGAAGGCAATTCACCGAATATAATCAAATATGAAACCTCTAAGAAATGTGATTTCTCTGCTAATTCTTCAATTGAATACCCTCTGTATCTTAAAATACCTAGCTCACCATCTAAAAAAGTGATTTCACTTTTACAAGATCCTGAATTTTTATAACCTGGATCAAGGGTAATTATTCCAGATACATCACGTAATTTACTAATATCTATGGCTACTTCTTTTTCACTTCCTTCAATAACGGGGAATTCAAATACGTTACCGTCAATTTCTAATGTTGCTGTTTTTGACATAATATGTTTTTGGAATATATTTTTAAATTATAATCCCCAAATCTAAGGAATTCCGTATCAATTTAAAAATTTAAACAACAAGGAATTTGTTAAAAATTCAACAAAAAAGCCATTTACTTGTGATAAATGGCTTTATGAAATTTATTTAACTATAGTTATTTTATTTTGAAAGCATTCAGCCCTGGAAAATAAGCTGAACTTCCTAATTCTTCTTCAATTCTTAATAATTGATTGTATTTTGACATACGATCAGATCTAGAAGCAGAACCAGTTTTAATCTGACCACAGTTCAAAGCTACCGCTAAATCAGCAATCGTATTATCTTCTGTTTCTCCAGAACGGTGTGACATTACTGAAGTATATCCAGCATTTTTAGCCATATTTACTGCTGCAATAGTTTCTGTCAAAGTACCAATTTGATTTACTTTAATAAGTATTGAATTAGCAATTCCTTTTTGAATACCAGTAGACAAACGCTCAACATTGGTAACAAACAAATCATCACCAACTAATTGTACTTTATTACCAATTTTTTCAGTTAAGTATTTCCATCCATTCCAGTCATCCTCATACATACCATCTTCGATTGAAATAATTGGATATTTAGAAGCAAGTTCAGCTAAATAATTAGCTTGTTCTTCAGATGTTCTGATTTTTCCAGTTTCTCCTTCAAATTTAGTATAATCGTATTTACCATTAACATAGAACTCAGAAGCAGCACAGTCAAGAGCTATCATAATTTCATCTCCAAAAGTATATCCAGCTTTTTCAACTGCTAATTTAATAGTATCTAAAGCATCTTCAGTACCTCCAGCTAAGTTAGGTGCAAATCCACCTTCGTCTCCAACAGCTGTACTCAAACCTCTATCATGTAATACTTTTTTCAAACTGTGAAAAATCTCAGTTCCCATTTGCATAGAATGTGAAAATGAAGTAGCCTTTACAGGGAAAATCATAAATTCTTGAAAAGCAATTGGAGCATCAGAATGTGATCCACCATTTATGATGTTCATCATAGGAACTGGCAAAGTATTAGCAGAAACACCACCTACATATCTATACAAAGGAAGTCCCAACTCATTTGCAGCTGCCTTAGCTACTGCAAGAGAAACACCAAGAATAGCATTTGCTCCTAAATTTGATTTATTTGGCGTACCATCCAAATCAATCATCATTTGATCAATCAAATTTTGCTCAAAAACAGACGTTCCAATTAATTCTTCAGCAATATTAATATTAACATTTTCAACAGCTTTCAAAACTCCTTTTCCTAAAAATGCTTTACCACCATCACGCAATTCAACTGCTTCGTGTTCTCCTGTAGAAGCTCCTGATGGAACTGCCGCTCTACCTAAAATTCCATTATCAGTAATTACATCAACCTCAATGGTAGGATTTCCTCTAGAATCGAAAATTTGTCTTGCGTGTATTTTAATGATTATACTCATGTCAATTTATTTAAAATGTTCTACTTCTATATTTTTAGCTACAAATATATCATAACTTTTCTAATGAAAATCTACAATTTTATGAATCTTATCAACGAAAACGATGTAATAATTCAAAACCAAAATGCTCTTTTTCTACTACATATATTCCAAAAATTCATATTACTTTTCATAATTACATGAAATTTCAAAACCTTTTAACGAGCTGAAACCTAAACGAAAATTTCACAAAAAAATACAATAATGCTAATTAACTTTCAAATTCAGAAAATTTGAAAAAACAAAAAAGGTTCGAATTTAAAAATTCCGAACCTTTTCTATTACAATACTGTTAACAAAATAATCTTCTAGATTATCCTTTTATATTTTCGATAAATTGATCAAAAAGATAAGAAGAATCATGTGGTCCAGGACTTGCTTCTGGGTGATATTGTACTGAGAAACAATTTTTATTCTTCATACGCATCCCCGCAACTGTCCCATCATTAAGATGAAGATGTGTAATTTCAAGATCCGGATGATTATCCAACTCTTCTTTATTTACAGCAAAACCGTGATTTTGAGAAGTAATTTCTCCTCTTCCGGTAATTATATTTTTTACAGGATGATTAATACCTCTATGACCATTAAACATTTTATAGGTAGAAACCCCATTTGCCAAAGCTATTACTTGGTGTCCTAAACAAATTCCAAATAAAGGTTTATCATTTGCCAGAATATCTTTTGCAACTTGAATTGCACTTTTTAAAGGATCTGGATCTCCAGGTCCGTTAGACAAAAAATAACCATCAGGATTGAACGAAGACAAATCTTGAAAAGTAGAATCGAAAGGAAAAACTTTTATATAACAATCTCTCTTAGCAAGATTACGAAGTATATTCTCTTTAATTCCTAAATCTAAAGCAGCAATTTTATATGTTGCATTTTCATCTCCATAAAAGTAAGGCTCAGTAGTAGAAACTTTAGAAGCCAACTCTAACCCTTCCATATCTGGCACTTTCGACAACAATATTTTCAATTCATCCACTGGAGTGTCATCTGTACAAATAACAGCATTCATTGCTCCATTATCACGAATATAACTTACCAATGCACGTGTATCAACGTCCGAAATACAAATCAAATTTTGTTTAGCAAAATAATCTTCCAAACTTCCTGACGAATCTTCACGAGAATAATTAAAACTGAAGTTTTTACAAATCAATCCAGCAATTTTAATACTATTAGATTCTACTTCTTTCTCATTCACTCCATAATTCCCAATATGGGCATTTGTCGCAACCATTAACTGACCAAAATAAGAAGGATCTGTAAAAATCTCTTGGTATCCTGTCATTCCAGTATTAAAACAAACTTCTCCAAAAGTCTTCCCGCTTATTCCAATAGATTTTCCGTGAAAGATTGTCCCATCACTTAGTAGAAGTATGGCGCTTTTTCGTGTTGTATATTTCATGTGTACTTTAAATATTGTGCAAATTTAATTTTTTAAAACAGTGAATGCAACGTTTTTGAGACTTAATTCTAATGGTTTATATTATTCATAAAAAAACAATCTCCTTATAACCAATAATCATATTAAGACGAATGAACAATTGAGAATTAAACAACATTTAATTACATCACTCTTTTATAGAAAATTTTAATGAAACAAAAATCACTTTATAATGGATTTTTGTTTAAAATAAATCAAAAAAAAAGGATAAACTATAAATAGTTTATCCTTTAGTATTATTGAATTCTTATTTTCATAATTATTCAGCAGCGTCTGTTGTAGTTTCAGCACTAGCAGCTGGAGCTTCAGTAGCCTCATCTGCTTTTTTAGCTTTTCCACCACGACGGCTTTTTGCTTTTTTAACTTCTTTTTTACCTCCGTTGTAAAGCTCATTGAAATCTACTAATTCGATCATTGCCATATCAGCATTATCTCCTAAACGATTTCCAACTTTAATGATACGAGTGTATCCACCTGGACGGTCACCTACTTTAGCAGCTACATCTCTGAACAAGTCAGTTACTGCATATTTGCTACGTAAGTAAGCAAAAACGATACGACGATTATGAGTTGTATCTTCTTTTGATTTTGTTATAAGCGGCTCAACAAATTGTTTAAGCGCTTTAGCCTTAGCAACAGTAGTGTTAATACGTTTGTGCTCAATAAGAGAACAAGCCATATTAGCCAACATAGATTTTCTATGTGCAGTCTGTCTGCTTAAGTGATTGATTTTTTTTCCGTGTCTCATTGCTATGTAAATTTAAACCTTACGGTTTAGATTATTCTTTATCTAGTTTGTATTTTGCCAAATCCATTCCGAAGTTCAAATTTTTAATAGCAACTAGTTCATCTAGTTCTGTCAAAGATTTTTTACCGAAATTACGGAATTTCATTAGGTCATTTTTATTGAACGATACTAAATCACCAAGTGTATCAACTTCAGCCGCTTTCAAGCAATTTAATGCTCTTACAGATAAATCCATATCAACAAGCTTAGTTTTAAGCAATTGTCTCATATGTAATGACTCTTCGTCATATGATTCTGTTTGTGCAATTTCGTCAGCCTCTAATGTAATTCTTTCGTCAGAAAACAACATGAAATGGTGAATTAGAACTTTTGCAGCTTCAGTAAGAGCATCTTTAGGATTGATAGAACCATCAGTTTTAATTTCAAAAACTAATTTTTCATAATCTGTTTTTTGCTCTACACGGAAGTTTTCAATTGCATACTTCACATTTTTTACAGGAGTAAAAATTGAGTCAGTAAAAATTGTTCCTATTGCAGCATTTTGTTTTTTGTTTTCTTCAGCAGGGACATATCCTCTACCTTTTTCGATAGTTAAATCAAAATTCAGCTTGATTTTACTATCCAAATTACAGATAACTAGTTCTGGATTCAAAACTTGGAAACCTGAAATGAATTTTTGAAAATCACCAGCTGTTAATTGATCTTTACCAGTTACAGAAATAGTAACTGATTCATTATCGATATCTTCAATTTGACGTTTGAAACGTACTTGTTTTAGATTAAGGATGATTTCGGTAACGTCCTCAACAACTCCTGAAATAGTAGAAAACTCATGATCTACACCTTCAATACGAACAGATGTAATTGCATAACCTTCTAATGCTGAAAGCAAAACTCTTCTAAGTGCATTACCAACGGTCAATCCATATCCAGGTTCTAAAGGTCTAAATTCAAATTTACCTTCAAAATCGGTTGAATCGATCATGATAACTTTATCGGGCTTCTGAAAATTAAATATTGCCATAAATTTCGACTAAGTCAATTATTATTTGTTGTACAACTCTACGATTAATTGTTCTTTGATGTTTTCTGGAATTTGAAGTCTAGCAGGAACAGTAACAAAAGTACCTTGCTTAGTTTCATTGTTCCAAGTGATCCACTCATAAACATGACTTGAATTTGATAAAGAACGTTCGATAGCCTCTAAAGATTTAGACTTTTCACGAACACCAACTACATCACCTGGTTTTAAGTGATAAGAAGGAATATTTACATTTTCTCCATTTACAGTAATGTGACGGTGAGAAACGATTTGACGAGCACCTCTTCTAGATGGAGCAATTCCCATTCTAAAAACAACATTGTCTAATCTTGCTTCACACAATTGTAACAATACTTCACCAGTTACACCTTTAGTAGCTGATGCTTTTTCGAATAAATTTCTGAATTGTTTTTCTAAAATTCCATAAGAATATTTAGCTTTTTGCTTTTCCATTAATTGAACAGCATATTCAGATTTTTTTCCTCTTTTTTTAGCCATCCCGTGTTGTCCAGGTGGGTAATTTCTTTTTTCGAAAGCTTTATCGTCTCCGAAGATTGCCTCGCCAAATTTACGAGCAATTTTGGTTTTTGGACCAGTATATCTTGCCATTTTAAAAAAATTTAAGGTAGAGATTATGAATTCAGGTCATATCCTCCGATAATCTATATTCTACCTTTGTTATACTATAATTATTTTTGAGTATTAAACTCTACGTCTTTTAGGAGGACGACATCCATTGTGAGGCATTGGAGTAACATCGATAATCTCAGTAACTTCAATTCCACCATTATGTAAAGAACGAATAGCAGACTCACGTCCGTTTCCTGGTCCTTTAACATAAACTTTTACTTTTTTAAGTCCAGCCTCAAGAGCTACTTTACTACAATCTTCTGCTGCCATTTGAGCTGCGTATGGAGTGTTCTTTTTAGAACCTCTAAAACCCATTTTACCAGCTGAAGACCAAGAAATAACTTCACCTTTTTTGTTAGTCAAAGAAATGATGATGTTATTAAAGGTAGCAGAAATATGAGCCTCACCCGTTGATTCAACGATAACTTTACGTTTTTTTGCAGTTGCTTTAGCCATATTACTTATTATTTAGTTGCTTTTTTCTTGTTAGCAACAGTTTTTCTTTTACCTTTTCTTGTTCTAGAGTTGTTTTTAGTTCTTTGTCCTCTTAAAGGAAGACCAGATCTGTGACGAATACCTCTATAACATCCAATATCCATTAAACGTTTGATGTTCAAAGAAACTTCAGAACGTAATTCACCTTCAATTTTAAATGCTGATACGGCTTCACGAATCGCTCCGATTTCGTCATCATTCCAATCTTGAACTTTTTTATCTTGGCTAACTTGAGCTTTTTCTAAAATCTCAATAGCTCTACTTTTTCCTAATCCGAAGATGTAGGTAAGTGCAATAACACCTCTTTTGTTTTTTGGGATATCTACCCCTGCTATTCTTGCCATAATTATCCTTGTCTTTGTTTAAATCTAGGATTCTTTTTGTTGATTACGTATAATCTCCCTTTTCTTCGTACGATAATGCACTCGGCACTTCTCTTTTTTACTGATGCTCTAACTTTCATAGTGTGAATATCCTTTAATATCTATAAGTAATTCTTGCTTTTGACAAATCATAAGGACTCATTTCCAGTTTCACTTTATCACCAGGTAATAATTTGATGTAATGCATACGCATTTTTCCAGAAATATGAGCAATTACGATATGTCCATTTTCTAACTCTACACGGAACATCGCATTTGACAATGCTTCGATGATAGATCCGTCTTGTTCTATTGCTGATTGTTTTGCCATAAGTTAAGCTACTGCTTTTCTATTTTTACCACTTTTCATCAAACCGTCATAATGTTTGTTCAACAAGTATGAATTAATTTGTTGAATTGTATCAATTGCAACACCAACCATAATTATCAATGACGTCCCTCCAAAAAACATAGCCCAAGATTGTTGAACATCCATAAGACTTACAACAATTGCTGGGAACACAGCTATCAAAGCAAGAAATAAAGATCCTGGAAAAGTTATTAAAGACATCACTTTATCAAGATAATCAGAAGTCTCTACACCTGGTCTTACACCTGGTATAAAACCACCACTTCTCTTTAAATCATCTGACATTTTATTAGTAGGCACTGTAATTGCAGTATAAAAGAAAGTAAATACAACGATCAAAGTTGCAAAAACTAAATTATACCAAAATCCAAACATGTTACTAAAAGCGCCAACAATTGATTGAGATGCATCTGATTTAGATAAACCAGCAACAGCAGCAGGAATAAACATAATTGCTTGTGCAAATATAATTGGCATTACACCAGATGCATTAAGCTTTAATGGAATCCATTGTCTGTTACCTCCCATCATATCTTGCTCGAAATCACCAGAAGTTGTACGACGAGCATACTGAACTGGAATTTTTCTAATAGCCATAACTAGCAACACACAAGAAATAATAACAAGCAACCAAATAATGATCTCAACAACCAATAACATTGGTCCTCCATTATTATTAGTAACTCTTGTTGTAAATTCTTGAATGAAAGCTTGTGGCAACCTAGCCAAAATACCAACCATAATCAAAAGGGAAATTCCGTTTCCAATTCCTTTATCAGTAATTTTTTCTCCTAACCACATGGCAAAAATTGTACCAGTAACTAAAATAACAACTGAAGAAAATAAAAATTCAAAAGAATTAAACCCTAAAATAAAAGCTGAACTAGGTAAAGTTCTATAAAGATTGTAGATATAAGTTGGCCCTTGTACTAAAGTTATAACGATAGTTAACCAACGGGTAATTTGATTGATTTTTTTTCTACCACTTTCTCCGTCACTTTGAAGTTTTTGCAAGTAAGGAATCGCAATTCCCATAAGTTGTACAACAATAGATGCAGAAATATAAGGCATAATTCCTAAAGCAAAAACTGAAGCTTTAGAAAATGCACCTCCGGTAAACATGTCTAGAATAGATCCTAGTCCATTTTTGGTTTGTCCCGCTAATCCCGTCAATTGAGTTGCGTCAATTCCAGGAAGCGTTACATGCGCACCAAAACGATAAACAAGAAGCAGACCTAAAGTAATTAGAATTCTATTCTTTAGTTCTTCTATTTTCCAAACATTACTTATTGATTCAATAAATTTCTTCATCTTAATTGAAAAATTACATGATTATAACTTCTCCACCAGCAGCTTCAATAGCAGCTTTTGCAGTAGCAGTAAATTTGTGAGCAGTTACTTTTAATTTTGCTTTCAATTCTCCTCTACCTAAAATCTTAACGATTTCATTTTTAGTAGCAAGACGATTAGCTACAAAAACTGTCATATCAACAGTATCTGTAATTACTCCATTATCAACCAATAATTGAAGAGTATCAAGATTAACACCTTCGTACTCTTTACGATTGATGTTAGTGAAACCAAACTTAGGCACACGTCTTTGAAGTGGCATTTGTCCTCCTTCAAAACCAATCTTCTTAGAATAACCAGAACGAGATTTTGCTCCTTTGTGTCCACGTGCAGCGGTACCACCTTTACCAGAACCTTCCCCTCTACCTAATCTCTTATTTTGATTGTGTGTAGAACCCTCAGCAGGTTGTAAGTTACTTAAATTCATAACAGTATTTGTTATTTAGCTTCTTCAACAGAAACTAAGTGTTTAACTTTATTTATCATCCCAAGGATAGCAGGATTTGAATCATGCTCTACAACTTGTCCCATTTTACGTAGACCTAAAGCTTCCAAGCCTCTTTTTTGAGTAAGAGGACAGTTGATTTTGCTTCTAACTTGTTTTACTAATAATTTAGCCATAATTTCCTTGAATTAACCTTTAAAAACTTTTTCTAAAGAAACCCCTCTTTGTTTTGCAACAGTGTGAGCGCTTCTCATTTGTAATAAAGCATCAAAAGTTGCTTTCACTACGTTGTGAGGATTTGAAGATCCTTGTGACTTAGACAATACATCATGAATTCCCACTGATTCAAGAACTGAACGAACAGCTCCACCAGCAATAACCCCTGTACCATGTGATGCAGGAATTAAGAATACACGTGCACCACCAAATTTACCTTTTTGTTCGTGAGGAACTGATTGCCCGTTCAAAGGAATTTTTACTAAATTTTTCTTTGCATCTTCTACTGCTTTCGCAATTGCTTCAGAAACGTCTTTAGATTTTCCTAATCCATGACCTACAACTCCATTTTCATCACCTACAACTACAATAGCAGAAAAACCAAAAGCTCTACCTCCTTTTGTAACCTTAGTAACACGATTCACACTCACCAAACGATCTTTTAATTCAAGACCACTTGGTTTTACTATCTCAATATTCTTGTATTTAGACATAATATATTAGAATTTAAGTCCAGCCGCTCTTGCGCCTTCCGCTAATGATTTAATACGACCATGGTATAAATAACCTCCTCTATCGAAAGTAACTTCACTTATTCCAGCTTTCAAAGCTTTCTCAGCCGCAAGTTTACCTACTGCTGTAGCCACTTCAATGTTCGTACCTTTTCCTATTTCTTTTTCTCTTGAAGAAGCAGCTAATATAGTAACTCCATTTACATCATCAATTAATTGAGCATAAATTTCTTTGTTACTTCTAAAAACAGATAGTCTTGGCTTAGTAGCAGTACCACTAATCGTTTTTCTAATTCTGAATCTAATTCTTTGTCTTCTTTCAGGTTTTGTTAATGACATAATCTTATTTTTTAAGCTGATTTACCTGCTTTTCTTCTTAATACTTCACCTACAAATTTAACACCTTTTCCTTTGTACGGCTCTGGCTTACGGAAACCTCTAATTTTTGCCGCAACTTGACCTAAAAGTTGTTTATCTAATGATGTTAATTTCACAATTGGATTTTTACCTTTTTCAGATATAGTCTCAAGAGTTACCTCTGGAGCTATTTCTAAAATAATATTGTGAGAAAAACCTAAAGCTAAATCTAATTTTTGTCCTTGATTTGAAGCTCTATATCCAACTCCTACCAATTCTAATTCTTTAGTAAATCCTTCTGTTACACCTACAACCATATTATTGATTAAAGATCTATACAAACCGTGTTTTGCTCTTTGGTCTTTGTAATCAGAAGATCTTTCTACTAGAACTTGATCTCCTTCAACTTTTACAGTTACATCCGAAAACTCCTGCGTAAGTTGACCTTTTTTTCCTTTTACAGTAATAATACCGTCAGCAACTGTAATAGTTACACCAGCTGGTATTGTTACTGGGCTTTTACCTATTCTTGACATCTTATATCGTCTTTAAAATTAGTATACGTAACAAATTACTTCTCCACCTACATTTAATTGCTTGGCTTGTTTACCTGTCATCAACCCTTTTGAAGTTGAAACAATAGCAATTCCTAATCCGTTAAGGATTCTTGGTATTTTAGAAGCACCAGCATACTTACGTAAACCTGGTTTACTAATTCTTTGGATATCTTTAATTACTGACTCTTTAGTATCTTTATCATACTTCAAAGCAATTTTGATTGAACCCTGTACAGCGTTGTCTTCAAATTTGTAACTTAAGATATAACCTTGATCAAATAAGATCTTCGTTATTTCTTTTTTTAGATTAGATGCTGGAATTTCAACAACTTTGTGGTTTGCAGCCACAGCGTTTCTAACTCGCGTCAAATAATCTGCAATTGGATCTGTATACATATGTATAAAATTGCGGTTTTGGTTTTCTTGCCGGACCATCCGGAAGAACCTGAAACCATTAAACTTACTTAATTAATCAACAGATAGTTGTCAATTTACCGACAAAAATCCGGCAAACTTACAACTATCTGTTGAAATATCAAAATCGCAAATAATATTTTTACCAGCTTGCTTTTTTAACACCTGGAATTAGTCCATTATTAGCCATTTCACGGAAAGTTACACGTGAAATTCCGAATTGACGCATATACCCTCTAGGCCTTCCTGTTAATTTGCAACGATTATGCAAACGTACTGGAGAAGCATTTTTCGGTAATTTTTGCAAGCCTTCGTAATCTCCAGCTTCTAATAAAGCTTTTCTTTTCTCAGCGTACTTTGCTACCGTTTTTTCTCTTTTCACCTCACGGGCTTTCATTGATTCTTTAGCCATATCTTAATTCTTTTTAAAAGGTAAACCTAATTCAGCCAACAATGACTTTGCTTCTTTATCAGTTTTAGCAGTAGTAACAAAAGTAATATCCATACCTGATATTTTATTTACTTTATCAATATCAATTTCAGGGAAAATGATTTGCTCTAAAACACCAAGATTATAGTTTCCTCTTCCGTCAAAACCAGTAGCTTTAATACCACTAAAATCTCTAACACGTGGCAAAGCTGAAGTAATAAGTCTATCTAAAAACTCATACATTCTTTCTCCACGCAAAGTAACTTTTGCTCCAATAGGCATCCCTTTTCTCAATTTGAATGACGCAACGTCTTTCTTTGAAATTGTAGATACTGCTTTTTGCCCAGTAATCTTTGTTAATTCATCAACTGCATAGTCAATCAATTTTTTATCAGATACCGCTGCACCAACTCCTTTACTCAAAACGATTTTTTCCAATTTAGGAACTTGCATTACGTTTGTGTAACCGAACTCTTCTTTAAGAGCAGAGATAACTCTACTCTTATATTCTTCTTTTAGTCTAGGTATATATGCCATTACTATAGTACTTGATTAGATTTTTTTGAAAATCTTACTTTCTTATCTCCTTCAACTCTAATACCAACTCTAGTAGTTTCCTTTGTTTTAGGATCTATTAAAGAGATGTTAGAAATTTGTATAGAAGCTTCCTTTTTTACAATACCACCTTGAGGGCTTTTTGCACTAGGTTTCGTATGTTTAGAAACCAAATTCACACCTTCAACAATTGCTTTGTTTTTCTCACGGTATACACGCAACACTTTACCTTCAGCACCTTTATGGTCTCCAGCAATTACTCTTACGATGTCTCCTGATTTTATTTTTAGCTTTATCATCTTAAAACGAATTAAAGCACTTCTGGTGCTAATGATACAATTTTCATGAATTGTTTTTCACGAAGTTCTCTTGCTACCGGACCAAAAACACGAGTTCCTCTCATTTCACCAGCAGCATTCAACAATACGCAAGCGTTATCGTCAAATCTAATGTATGAACCATCGGCTCTTCTCACTTCTTTTTTGGTACGTACAACAACTGCAGTTGAAACAGCACCTTTTTTAACGTTTCCGTTAGGTGTTGCGTCTTTTATAGATACTACAATCTTGTCTCCAACAGAGGCATACCTTCTTTTGGTACCTCCTAAAACACGGATAGTTAAAACTTCTTTAGCTCCTGTGTTATCTGCTACTTTTAGTCTTGATTCTTGTTGTACCATAATTATTTAGCTCTTTCTAGGATTTCAACTAATCTCCAACATTTTGATTTACTCAAAGGACGCGTTTCGCTAATTCTTACAGTATCTCCAATGTTACAGTCGTTTGTTTCGTCATGTGCAACAAATTTCTTTGTTTTCAATACGAACTTACCATATAATGGGTGTTTTACTTTTGTTACTTGAGCAACTACAATGGATTTATCCATTTTGTTTGAAGTAACAACCCCAATTCTTTCTTTTCTTAAATTTCTTTTTTCTTCCATCTTTCAGCAGAATACAATTATTGTAACTCTCTTTTAGTAAGTTCTGTAGCTAATCTTGCAACTGTTCTTCTTACACTTCTAATTTGAAGTGGGTTCTCAATTGGAGAAATCGCGTGAGCCATTTTCAAGTCAGCATACACCTTCTTTGTTTGACTAAGTTTTTCTTGCAACTCCGCTGCAGAAAGATCTTTTATTTCTGATTGTTTCATAATATAATATAGATTATGCTTCGAAATCTCTAGCAACTACGAATTTAGTTTTTACTGGAAGCTTTTGAGCTGCAAGACGCAATGCCTCTTTTGCAACTGATAAAGGAACTCCTCCAACTTCAAACATAATTCTTCCGGGTTTAACAACAGCAGCCCAATACTCAACTGCTCCTTTACCTTTACCCATACGTACCTCAAGAGGCTTCTTAGTAATAGGTTTGTCTGGAAATATTTTAATCCATAGTTGTCCTTCTCTCTTCATGTAACGAGTTGCAGCGATACGCGCAGCTTCGATTTGACGTGAAGTTAAGAACATTCCATCTTCGTGTACAGATTTAATACCAAACATTCCATTAGAAAGTTCATGCCCTCTTTGAGAGTTACCTTTCATCTTACCTTTTTGTACCTTACGGTATTTTGTTCTTTTAGGCTGTAACATTTTTCTTTAATTTAAAAATTTACTTTCTTTTACGAGCGTCTGGTTTTCCACCTTTATTAAAGTTAGATTTGCCACGAGGAGCATCTCCACCTTTACCACTGCTAGGTTGTTTTTTATCCATTCCTGCAAGCGGAGAAAGATCTCTCTTTCCATAAACTTCACCTTTCATGATCCACACTTTAATTCCCATTCTACCATAAGTAGTATGAGCCTCTGCAAGTGCATAATCAATATCAGCTCTGAAAGTTGATAGAGGAATTCTACCTTCTTTGAAACCTTCAGAACGAGCCATCTCAGCACCATTCAAACGACCAGAAATCAAAACTTTGATACCTTCAGCGTTCATACGCATAGAAGCAGCAATAGCCATTTTAATTGCACGTCTGTAAGAAATTCTACTTTCGATTTGACGACAGATGCTTGTAGCAACTAGATACGCGTCAAGTTCAGGTCTTTTAATTTCAAAAATGTTAATTTGAACCTCTTTGTCAGTAATTTTCTTAAGCTCTTCTTTCAACTTGTCTACCTCTTGTCCACCTTTCCCAATAATAATACCAGGTCTAGCAGTAGTGATAGTAACGGTTACAAGTTTCAAAGTTCTCTCGATAATTACTTTTGATACACTAGCTTTTGATAAACGAGCGTGGATATACTTTCTGATTTTGTGATCTTCGGCTAATTTATCACCGTAATCATTTCCACCATACCAGTTTGAGTCCCATCCTCTGATGATACCAAGTCTATTTCCAATTGGATTTGTCTTTTGTCCCATGCTGCTTAAGAATTGCTTTGTGTGTTATTGATAGCTCCAAGCACGATTGTTACGTGATTAGAACGTTTTCTTATTCTATGTGCGCGACCTTGTGGAGCTGGACGAAGTCTTTTCAACATCATTCCACCATCTACGCGGATTTCTTTAACAAATAATCCAGCTTCTTCAAGATTACCTTCACTATTTTTTTGCTCCCAGTTATTGATAGCAGATAATAATAGTTTTTCTAATTTTCTTGAAGCTTCTTTTGAACTGAATCTTAATATGTTAAGTGCTCTTTCTACCTTCTGACCTCTTACTAGATCTGCTACTAAGCGCATTTTTCTAGGTGAAGTAGGGCAGTTATTTAACTTTGCAAAAGCCAATGACTTGTTAGCCTCTTTTCTTGCATCTGCTGTTTCTCTTTTACGAACTCCCATTGCTTCTTATTTTTTACCTTTATTTTTTGCTCCAGCATGACCTCTAAAAGATCTAGTTGGTGAAAATTCTCCTAATTTGTGACCTACCATGTTTTCAGTAACGTAAACTGGTACAAATTGACGACCGTTATGAACTGCGATAGTTTGCCCAACGAAGTCAGGAGTAATCATAGAAGCTCTAGACCATGTCTTAACCACTCCTTTATTTCCACCAGCGATGTTTTCTGCAACTTTCTTGTCTAACTTATAATGAACGAAAGGTCCTTTTTTTAATGAACGTGCCATATCTTATTATTTCTTTCTACGTTCTACGATATACTTATTACTCGGGTTTTTCTTAGAACGTGTTCTATAACCTTTAGCCGGTACTCCATTTCTTGAACGTGGATGTCCACCAGAAGAACGTCCTTCACCACCTCCCATTGGGTGATCAACAGGGTTCATTGCAACAGGTCTTGTTCTAGGTCTTCTACCTAACCATCTTGTTCTACCTGCTTTACCAGATACAACTAATTGGTGGTCTGAATTAGAAACTGCTCCAATTGTAGCTGAACAAGTCAACAAGATCAATCTTGTTTCACCTGAAGGCATTTTAATTGTTGCATATTTTCCATCTCTTGCCATTAATTGAGCAAATGTTCCAGCAGAACGAGCGATTACAGCTCCTTGTCCTGGTCTCAATTCGATACAAGATATAACAGTTCCCAAAGGAATTCTGCTTAAAGGTAATGTATTACCAATTTCAGGTTGAGATTCTGGACCAGAAACTAATTTCTGACCAACTTTCAATCCGTTTTGAGCAATTACATAAGTTTTCTCTCCATCAGCATAAGCTAATAAAGCAATAAATGCAGTACGATTTGGATCATACTCGATTGATTTCACTGTAGCTGGAATTCCTTCTTTTGTACGTTTGAAATCAATAATACGATATCTCTGCTTGTGACCACCACCCGTATAACGCATGGTCATCTTTCCTTGACTATTTCTACCTCCAGAGTTTTTTATCGGCGCTATCAAAGAGCGTTCCGGCTTATCAGTTGTAATGGCGTCATAACCATTCACAACTCTAAATCGCTGACCTGGGGTAATAGGTTTTAATTTTCTTACTGACATTTTTCTATCTTAGATATTGTTGTAAAAATCAATTGTTTCTCCTTCTTGTACTTGAACAATCGCTTTCTTAATTGCGTTAGTCTTTCCACTGATTAAACCACTTTTAGTGTATTTTGTAGTTCTATCCGGTCTTACATTAATCGTGTTAACACTCAAAACATTTACTCCGTAAGCAGCTTCAACAGCTTTCTTAATTTGCACTTTGTTTGCTTTTCTGTCAACAACGAATCCGAAGCGGTTTAAAACTTCACTTTCTTTGGTTACTTTTTCCGTTACTATAGGTTTAATTATGATGCTCATATCCTATTATTTACTTAAATTTTCTTCAATTACTTCCAAAGAACTCTCCAAAAGCACTAAATTATTAGCATTCAAAATAGCATAAGTACTTAATTCATTGGCACTTACAGCGTTTGACGCCTTTAAATTTCGTGAGGACAAATATACATTTTTATTCGTATCACCCAACACAAACAGTGATTTTTTATTTTCTAACTCTAAAGCTTTCAAAACGTTAATGAAATTTTTAGTGTTTGGCGTTTCAAAATTAAAGTCTTCAAGTACAATTATATTTGACTCTTTTGCTTTAATTGAGAAAGCAGATTTTCTAGCAAGACGCTTTAAGTTTTTATTCAATTTGAATGAATAGCTTCTTGGTCTTGGTCCAAAAACAGTTCCACCTCCTTTAAACAAAGGGCTTTTTGCACTACCCGCACGAGCAGTACCTGTTCCTTTTTGCTTTTTAATCTTACGAGTACTTCCTGCTACTTCAGCTCTTTCTTTAGCTTTGTGAGTTCCTTGTCTTTGATTAGCAAGATATTGCTTAACATCAAGGTATACCGCATGATTATTTGGCTCAATTGCATATACTGAATCAGAAAGTTGAACTTTTCTTCCAGTATCTTTTCCGTTGAAATCTAATACTTTTACTTCCATTACTTCTGAATGATTACATAAGAGTTTTTGCAACCAGGAATACATCCTTTAACAACAAGTAAGTTCTTTTCAGCAACTACTTTTAAAACTCTAAGGTTTTGAACTTTTACATTATCTCCTCCCATTCTTCCAGCCATACGCATTCCTTTGAATACTCTAGATGGATAAGAAGAAGCTCCTACAGAACCTGGCGCTCTTAAACGGTTGTGTTGACCATGAGTCGCTTGTCCAACACCACCAAAACCGTGACGTTTTACAACTCCTTGAAAACCTTTACCTTTAGAAACACCTTGTACATCTACAAATTCTCCTTCAGCAAAAATAGACACATCAATAAGATCTCCTAATTTTTGTTCAGTTGCAAAATCTTGGAATTCAACGACTTTTTTCTTAGCAACAGTTCCAGCTTTTTTAAAGTGACCTAAAGCCGCTTTTGTGGAATGTTTCTCGTTTTTGTCATCGAAACCTAGTTGCAACGCTTCGTACCCGTCAACACCTTTGGTTCTGACTTGGGTAACAACGCATGGACCAGCTTCGATTACTGTACAAGGAATATTCTTCCCGTTTTCGTCAAAAATACTAGTCATGCCGATTTTTCTACCAATTAACCCAGACATAAATATTAATTATTAATTATTAAATATAAATATAGAACGCAGCTTTTAAGCAAATCCTATTTTTTAAGTGGGTGCAAATGTATAACTTATTTACACACAAACCAAAAAAATATTTTTTACCTAAAAACGGCGTTCCGTTTTACTCTTAAAGTACTTAAACTTTGATCTCTACTTCAACTCCACTTGGCAATTCAAGCTTCATTAAAGCGTCAATAGTTTTAGATGAAGATGAATAAATATCAATTAATCTCTTATATGACATTACTTCAAATTGCTCTCTTGCCTTTTTGTTTACGTGCGGAGAACGCAATACTGTAAAAAGTTTTTTGTGAGTTGGCAACGGAATTGGTCCAGTCACAACAGCACCTGTAGTTTTTACTGTTTTTACAATCTTTTCAGCAGACTTATCTACCAACATATGATCGTACGATTTCAATTTTATTCTGATTTTTTGACTCATTTTCTTAAAGATTATGCGTTTCCTTTTGCTTTTTTGATAACTGCTTCTGAAATATTAGAAGGTGTTTCAGCGTAGTGTGAAAATTCCATTGTAGATGTTGCACGACCTGAAGATAAAGTTCTTAAAGTTGTTACATATCCAAACATTTCAGACAATGGCACATCAGCTTTAATTGTTTTAGCACCATTTCTATCACCCATATCATTTACTTGACCTCTACGACGGTTAATATCACCTACGATATCCCCCATGTTTTCTTCTGGTGTAATAACCTCCATTTTCATAATTGGCTCAAGAATAATAGCACCTGCCGCCTTAGCAACTTCTCTATAACCCATTCTTGCTGCCAATTCAAAAGAAAGCGCATCAGAATCCACTGGATGGAAAGATCCGTCTAATAAAGTAACTTTCAAACTATCTACTTGATAACCAGCCAAAGGCCCTGTTTTCATAGCTTCTCTGAAACCTTTTTCTACAGAAGGAATATATTCTTTAGGAACGTTACCACCTTTCACTTCATTAATAAACTGCAATCCAACCGGAACTTTACCATCCACTTCATCAGCAGGCTCAACTCTAAATACGATATCACCGAATTTACCGCGACCTCCAGATTGTTTTTTGTAAGTTTCTCTGTGTTGAGCAGATTTTGTAAAAGCTTCTTTGTATTCAACTTGAGGCTCACCTTGGTTTACTTCAACTTTGAATTCACGTTTCATACGATCAACCAAGATATCCAAGTGAAGCTCACCCATACCTGAGATAATAGTTTGCCCTGAAGCCTCATCTGTTCTAACTGTAAAAGTTGGATCTTCTTCAGCTAATTTAGCTAAAGCCATACCCATTTTATCAACATCAGCTTTAGTTTTAGGCTCAATAGCAATACCAATTACTGGTGCAGGGAATTTCATTGACTCAAGAATGATCGGGTGTTTTTCATCACACAATGTATCTCCAGTTTTAATATCTTTAAATCCAACAGCCGCTCCAATATCTCCAGCCTCAATATATTCGATTGGATTTTGTTTGTTAGCGTGCATTTGGTAGATACGAGAAATTCTTTCTTTGTTTCCAGAACGAGTATTCAATACATAAGAACCAGCATCAAGTCTTCCTGAATAAGCACGGAAAAAAGCCAAACGACCAACGAATGGATCTGTAGCAATCTTAAATGCCAAAGCAGCGAATGGCTCTTTTACATCTGGTCTACGCAAAATTTGAGTTTGATCCTCTTCTAATAATTCAGCATCATCTGGATGAATTCCAGAAATACCTTCTTTATCCAAAGGAGATGGCAAGTATTTACATACTGCATCCAACATAAATTGAACACCTTTGTTTTTGAAAGAAGAACCAGCAATCATAGGAATGATCGCCATATCCATAGTAGCAGCTCTTAAAGCCGTATTGATTTCTTCCTCAGTAATTGAGCTTTCATCTTCCATGAATTTTTCTAACAAATTCTCATCATAATCAGCAACTGCCTCAATAAGAATCGATCTGTATTCTTTCACTTCATCAACCATATCCGCAGGGATATCGATAATATCGAAAGTAGCACCTTGAGTAGCATCATGCCAAACAATTGCTTGATTTTTAACCAAATCAACCACACCTTTGAAATCATTTTCTTCACCAATTGGCAAAGTGATTGCAACTGCATTTGATTTCAACATATCCCTAACTTGTTGACATACATTCAAAAAGTTAGAACCTTGTCTATCCATTTTATTAACGAATCCCATACGTGGCACACGGTATTGATCAGCTAATCTCCAGTTTGTTTCTGATTGAGGCTCAACACCATCAACAGCACTAAATAAGAACACCAATCCATCCAATACACGTAAAGAACGGTTTACCTCTACCGTAAAGTCAACGTGACCAGGAGTATCGATAATGTTAAAGTGGTAAGGTTTTGATTCAGGTAAAAGTTTACCTTGCACAGTTGGAAAATTCCATTCACAAGTTGTAGCAGCAGAAGTAATAGTAATACCTCTCTCTTGCTCTTGCGCCATCCAGTCCATTGTTGCAGCACCATCGTGTACTTCACCAATTTTGTGTGATTTTCCAGTATAGAATAAAATACGCTCAGTTGTTGTTGTTTTACCAGCATCAATGTGAGCAGCAATTCCTATATTTCTTGTATATTTAAGATCTCTAGCCATTTCTTTAAGAATTAAAATCTAAAGTGAGAGAAAGCCTTATTAGCTTCTGCCATTTTGTGAGTATCCATTCTTTTCTTCACAGCAGCTCCTTCTTCTTTAGCAGCAGCTAAACATTCTGAAGCCAATCTTTGAGCCATAGATTTTTCGTTTCTTCTTCTTGAATAAAGAATCAACCATTTCATAGCCATAGATATTTTTCTGTCCGGTCTAATTTGCATTGGAATTTGGAATGTAGCTCCACCTACTCTACGACTACGTACTTCTACGTGAGGCATAACATTTGTTAAAGCATCTTTCCAGATTTCTAATGAAGTTTTTTCTGAATCTTGCTTTTTAGTCTCAATGATGTCAATAGCATCATAAAAAACTTTAAAAGCTGTTGATTTCTTACCATCCCACATTAAGTTGTTCACAAAACGTGTTACCAATTGATCATTAAACCTTGGATCTGGTAAAAGTGGTCTTTTCTTTGCCGCTCTTTTTCTCATGTCTTTTTTTTAATAAAATTTCACACCTATACAGTCACGATCAATCGCAACTCTACAAGAATAACGTTTTAAATTACTTTTTTGCTTCTTTTGGTCGTTTTGCTCCGTACTTAGATCTTCTTTGCGTTCTTCCTGCTACTCCTGACGTATCAAGCGCACCACGAACGATGTGATATCTTACTCCTGGCAAATCTTTTACCCTTCCACCCCTAACTAATACTATCGAGTGTTCTTGTAAATTGTGTCCTTCTCCAGGGATGTAAGCATTCACTTCATTACCATTTGTCAAACGTACACGCGCTACTTTACGCATTGCAGAGTTTGGTTTTTTTGGCGTTGTAGTGTAAACACGCGTACAAACCCCTCTTCTTTGAGGACAAGAATCTAAAGCAACCGATTTACTCTTCTTAGTTATCTGAGTTCTTCCTGTTCTTACTAATTGTTGAATTGTTGGCATAATTAATACTAAAAATTTCTTATTATATTAAATTCCCGCTTTTTACGGGGTTGCAAATGTATAAATTATTTTTCACTTTACAAATCATAATTCATTAATTTTCACAATAGGTAAATATTTACTTCTAAACAAAATAGCAGATACAAATTAAAAAAGCACACAACTCATTTTCTAATAAAATTATTCTACATAATGTTTTTCATCCCAAACAATAGATATTTGCATTACTTTTAATAAAAAACAAAAAATTGAAAACCAAAACCCTTCATATTCTCATTTTTCTTTTTAGCACCATCTCATGGTCTCAAGATTTTCATTTAAAAATAATAGGAAGCACTAATACGGAAACTAAAATAATAGATTCTGTAGGCTACACGCCTAAACATCAAAATACAAAATCAATAAGCGAAGAAATAAATCAGTTCTCAAAAAAATTATCCCAAAACGGATTTATCGAAAACCAAATCATAGAAACCATCAAAATAAACGACTCAAATTATTTAACAAAATTCGATCTCAAAAACAAGATAAAATCCATACATATATATATAGGTAAAAAAAACACCCTAAACTCACTAAACATTTTTAACGAAACAAAAGACTCCCTTATCCTTCCATATACACAAGTAGAATCTTTTTTAAAACTAACCATTCAAAAATTAGAGAAAAACGGCTATGCCTTTGCAAAACTAAAACTTACAAATATTCAAAAAAAAGATAATATTCTAACCGCAAACCTAGAACTTACAACAGGCAACAAAAGACAGTTGAATGATATAGTTATAAAATACACCGATGAGCATCAAAAAAACTTATTCCCAAAAAGCATTCTAAAACAAATCAACAAAAAATACACAAAAAGAACATTCAACCAAGAAACCGTAAATGAAATAAATAAAGATTTTGAAAACTTTAGCTTTATCACTCAAATAAAATATCCTGAAATATTATTTACCAAAGACACTACAAAAGTTTACATCTATTTAGAAAAAAGAAAAACCAACACATTTGACGGCTTCTTAGGATTTAACAACACAGAAAACAACAAAACAAAATTAAATGGCTATTTAGACGTCACTCTACAAAATGCATTGAGAAGCGGAGAACAATTATCCATATATTGGAAAAATGACGGAAATGAACAAAAAATTTTCAATGCAAAAATAGACCTCCCCTATTTATTCAACAGCCCAATCGGACTTAAAGCACATATAAATATTTTCAAACAAGACAGCACTTACCAGAATACTAAAACTGAAATCAATCTCGGCTATCTGATCACAATCAACAAACGGATTTATATAGGATATCAATCAACTGAATCTAGCGACATACAAAACTCAAACAACTCAAGACTAAAAGACTATAACAATTCATTTCTAACTTCAAATATAGAATTCATCAAAAGCGATTACAATAATGAAATATCCCCAATAAAATCCTACTTAACATTAAGCTTAGGCACAGGAAAAAGAACAACCAACGAGACTATAAACACCAAAACACAGAAACAATATTTAACAAGTTTTAACATAATGAACAATTTTTATTTTAGTAAGAAAAATTACCTGAATATAAAAATTCAAAATTACTACCTAAAAAGCACAACATATTTAACAAATGAACTATATCGTTTTGGAGGCATAAACTCAGTAAGAGGATTTTCTGAAAATAGCTTACAAGCAAATTTCATGACGGCAATAACAACAGAATTTCGCTATCTAATCTCTCCGAATTTCCAAATAAATTCCATACTAGACTATGGCTATTATCAAGATCAATCTGCTATATTAAACAAAAACAAAATCAATAAATTATTAGGCATAGGAATAGGAATAGCTGTCAACACCAAAAAAGGCATATTAAAACTTGCGCTAGCCAACGGTAGTACTGGAAGTCAAGAAATAAAATTTTATAACACATTCGCAAATATTAGTTATAATGTTAAATTTTAGCTTAAGTCAAAAAAATAGTTTTTATTATTAGGAAAGTTAACAAATTATTATGATTTTTGTCCAACTAATTCAAAATAATTAAAAATGAAACTAAAGTTCAATGGATTCTTAGTACTCCTAGTAGTACTTGTGGCGCAACTTACTTTTGCGCAAGAGAGATCTGTTTCAGGAATTGTTTCCGACAACGCAGGAATGCCTTTACCAGGTGTAAGTGTCTTGATTAAAGGAACAAAGAATGGAACTCAATCAGATTTTGATGGTAAGTATACCATTAAAGCAGCACCAAGTGACATTTTGGTGTTTAGTTATGTAGGTATGAAATCTACAGAAAAAAGCGCAAGCTCTGCAACAGTAAATGCAAAACTTTCAAGTGATGCAACACAATTAGAAAGTGTAGTTGTAACAACTGCTTTAGGTATCAAAAGAGAGAAAAAAGCTCTTGGTTACTCTGCACAACAAGTAACAGCAGAACAAGTAAGTACCGTTCCTACTGGAAATTTCGTAAATAACTTATCAGGAAAAGTTGCTGGTCTTAGTGTAACTCAAGGTACAAACTTTGGAGGATCTACAAACGTAGTTCTTAGAGGTTTTAAATCACTTTTGGGAGATAACCAAGCTATGTTTGTAGTTGATGGAGTGCCTATTTTGAACAGTAACGTGAATAGTGCTGATCAAAAAAGTGGTAGAGGTGGTTATGACTACGGAAATGCTGCATCAGATATCAACCCAAATAACATTGCAGAAATTAACGTATTGAAAGGTGCTGCAGCAACAGCTCTTTATGGATCAAGAGCACAAAATGGTGCAATCATCATTACAACCAAAAAAGGAAAAGCAAGAAATGATTTATCTGTAGAATTTTCTTCTTCTTACACTATGTCAACTATTGACAAAGAAACATTCCCTAAATACCAATCTGAATATGGAGAAGGATATGTTGGAGAGGCTAGCTGGGGAGATTATCAAGGATCTAAAATGGCTTCAACTGGTGATGACGCATCTTATGGACCTAAATACACAGGCGAGGATGTTTGGCAATATGATGCTTTTATTCCTGGTTCAGCTAATTTTGGTAAAAAAACTCCATGGGTAGCTGCTAAAAATGGCCCTATTGAGTTTTTCAAAACAGGTACATCAACTGTAAATAACATTGCTTTAAGTGGAGGTTCAGACAAAGCTACTTACAGATTAACTTATGCTAATACAAATAGCACAGACATATTACCAAATTCTTTGTTAAGCAAAAACAACTTTAATGCTACAGCTTCTTATAAGTTCAATGATAAGTTAAGCTCAACATTCAATGCAACTTATGTTTCACAAAACACAAGAAACAGAAACTCAACAGGATACGGCGGGAATCAGCTTGCTGGTTTCAGACAATGGTGGCCTACAAACGTAGATATCAAAGATCAAGAGCTTTATTACAATATGGGGCAACAAAACTATACTTGGAACATAAATGGTCCAGATGATTTAACACCTGCCTTTTGGGATAATCCATATTTCCAAAGATATCAAAATTACAACAATGATAGCAGAAAGAGATTTGCTGGTAGCGCAAGTATTAGTTATGACGTAACTAAAAGCATCAACTTAACAGGTAGAATTGGAACAGATGGATTTGATATGAAAACTGAAAGCAGAATAGCTGTTGGTTCTTATCCTAATGCAATCGGATCAAATCCTAACCTTGCAAATCAACCTCCTCAACCTTCAGGTTATGCTTTAGACATTTATAATTTTAGCGAACAAAATTATGACTTCTTGGCAACATACAAAAAAGATCTAGCTGAAGACTTAAATCTTAATTTTATATTAGGAACCAACTTCAACGTACAGAGCAACTTTACCGAGCAACAAACAACATCAGGAGGATTATACATTCCTGGATTATACACAATATCAAATTCAAAATCTGCACCTACCCTACCTAGAACAGTGAGTACAAGAAAAGAAGTTTTTGGTACATTTGCACAAGCAACTTTAGGATACAAAGGAACTTATTATCTTGAAGGATCGGTAAGAAGAGATGAGTCATCTGCATTACCAGAAAACAATAACGCATACTGGTATTCTGCAATATCTGGAAGTGTTGTTTTCTCGAATTGGTTGAAAGATGTTGAGTTCATCAATTTTGGTAAATTCAGAGCAGCTTATGCTCAAGTAGGTTCTGATACTCAGGCAAACTTATTACAAAACACTTATAACGCCCAAACACCTTTTGGCACACCTGTTTATTCTTACAACACTACAGCAAAAAATTCAAATTTAAAACCACAACGATTAGACAATGTCGAGTTGGGTGCTAACATGCAATTTGCAAATAACAGAATTGGATTTGATGTAGCTTGGTTCCAAAACAAAGCATTTGATCAAATTTTACCATTACCAGTATCAACAGCTACAGGATCATCATTCAATAATATCAATGCAGGTACATTAACTACAAAAGGATTTGAAGTTACATTGAATTTAACTCCTGTTAAAACTGCTAATTTCTCTTGGGACATTAATGTAAACTGGTCTAATCCTAATACTAAAGTAACTGAATTAGCTCCAGGTATTGAAAACATAAATATTAACTCACTTCAGGGTGGTATTAGTATTAATGCTCCTCTTAATAGAGATTACGGTACAATCTGGGGAACAACGTTTGTACGTGATGCTTCAGGTAATAAAGTTATCGGGTCAAATGGTGCCTATTTAGTATCAACTACTACTGACAATGAGTTAGGATCATATCAAGCAGATTGGACAGGTGGATTAAACAATAAATTCACTTATAAAAACGTATCTTTAAGCTTCTTATTAGATATGAAGAAAGGTGGAAGTGTATTTTCACTTGATCAATACTACGGATACGGAACAGGTATATATGAAAATTCAGTTGGAAATAATGACTTAGGAAATCCTATAAGAAACACTATAGCAAACGGTGGTGGTGTTATTTTAGATGGTGTAATGGCAAACCCTGCATACACACCTGCAAATGGACAACCTCAATACATAACTAACACAACTAGATTAAACAAATCTCGTTCAAGCCAAGTTTTAGGAACAGACCCTCCTGCTGCAGAATTTGTTTATGATGCTGGATTTGTAAAATTAAGAGAAGTAGCTATAACTTATAATTTCCCAACTAGCTTATTAGGAACCTCAATAAAAGGAGCTTCATTTAGCGTAATAGGAAACAACCTATGGATAATTGACAAAAGTCTACCTTATTCTGACCCAGAAGCAGGGTTATCTTCTGGTAACACTCAAGGATACCAATCAGGTCCTATGCCGACTGCAAGAAATATTTCTTTTAACGTCAAACTTAATTTCTAAAAAAAATGAAAATAAACAAAATCATAACAATCCTAACAATTGGTCTCTCCATGACGGCCTGTGTTAGTGAAGATATAAACACGGATCCAAATAGTGCCTATACTACCGCTCCTGGATCACTTATTAATTACTCTCAAAAAGAATTAAGTGATTACCTTAACACACCTAATGTAAATGAAAATAACTTTAGGTTGACGATGCAGTATTGGCAAGAAACTATCTATGTAAACGAAAGCAATTATGACTTTACTAATAGAAATGTTTCTAATCAGATTTATAGAGACAATTATGTAAATGTGCTAAACAACTTAGGTAAGGCTAAAGAGATAATTAATAAGTACGTACCTACTGTAACTGAAGCTGAAGGGTGGCCAACAAATAAGAAAAATCAGTTGGCTATTATAGACATCATGCAAGTCTATACATATCAAATGTTGGTAGATACATTCGGTAACGTACCATATACTCAAGGAGCCAATCTTGTTGCTTATCCATTACCAGCATATGATGATGCAGCTACTATTTATCAAGATTTAATCAAGAGAATTGATGCTGATGTAGCAAACCTAGATGTTGACGCAACTGGCTTCCCTAGTTTTGACGAAGGTGATAAATTCTATAGTGGTGATATCTCAAAATGGATTGTATTCGCAAACTCTATAAAATTAAAGCTTGGAATTACAATAGCGGATTCACACCCTGCTTTAGCACAATCAACAGTTACTTCTGCAATAGCAGCTGGTGTAATGACCTCTCCTGCTGACAATTGCCAATTCAACTACCGTGAAGAATCACCAAATTTCAACCCTTTGTATGAAAATTTATCTACAAGAAATGATTTTATTGGAGGAAAAACATTAGTTGACGCCATGAATGCATCTAGTGACCCAAGAATTGGTAAGTATTACACTAAAGTTGGCGGAGTATATAAAGGTCAAGTAATTGGTCAGCCAGGAAGCTTTAGGCTTTTTTCTCACATAGCTTCATTTGCTTACACTCCTACTACTCCTGGAGTTATATTAAACTATACTGAGGTTGCTTTTTATTTAGCTGAAGCTGATGCACGTTGGAATACAGCATCTGCACCAGCATCTTATGATAATGCTGTTACTACTTCTATCCAAGAATGGGGCGGTACAGCAGCAGACGCTACAACATATCTTGCAACACACCCATATGACGCAATTAATTGGAAAAAATCAATTGGAGAACAAGCTTGGGTAGCTATGTTTAATCAAGGTATAACTTCTTGGACTTTTTGGAGAAGATTAGACTATCCAGTATTATTGGCTCCTCCAACTGCAATTAGTAATGCGGGCGGTAAAGTTCCAGTAAGAATGACATACCCTGTTCTTGAACAACAAGTTAATAACTCAAACTGGAAAGCTGCATCAACAGCAATCGGTGGAGATTTACTAACAACAAAACTTTTCTGGGATAAATTCTAATTTATACTACAAAGTAGCTCTAAAGCCACTCTATTCATTTAGAGTGGCTTTTTTTATAAAAACATAATATCTATATTTGCCACATGGAAAAAGAACATCAAATATTTGGGATTAGAGCAATAATTGAAGCTATACAAGCTGGTGCGACAGTAGATAAAGTTTATATTCAAAAAGACGCAGGAAGCGAACTAATGAAGGACTTAATGAAAGTGATGAAACGTGGCAATATCAATTTTTCATATGTTCCCATAGAAAAACTAAACAGACTTACACCAAATAACCATCAAGGAGCCGTAGCTACCGTCTCTCCTATTTCGTTTTACGATTTAGAAACCTTGATAGAAACTGTAATTGAAAACGGCAAAAAACCGTTGTTTTTAATTTTAGATCAAATTTCTGATGCTAGAAATTTTGGCGCAATTATCCGAACAGCTGAATGTACCGGTGTCAATGGAATTATAATTCAAAAAGCAGGTTCTGCACCAGTAAATGGTGACACAGTAAAAACTTCGGCAGGTGCAGTATTTAACATTCCTATTTGCAAAGTGGAACACATCAAAGATGCTATCTTTCTTTTACAAGCAAGTGGTATAAAAACTGTTGCCGCAACAGAAAAAACAGATCAAAATATTTATGATATTACTTTGAAGGATCCAGTAGCTATCATTATGGGATCTGAAGATCGCGGGGTAAACCCATCAGTACTAAAAATAGTAGATGAAAAAGCAAAACTACCTATGTTTGGATCAATAGGATCATTAAATGTTTCTGTAGCTTGTGGCGCTTTTTTATACGAAGCAGTTAGACAAAGAAGATAAAGAAAATAAAGAAGTGTAATCACAAAATCTTTTTCAGAATTACAATTCAAATCACATTCTTTAAATAAAAACAGAAATGAATCAAGACCTCGGTTTTGATTCATTTTTTTTTACAAGCAATAAAAACACCTAAGATTCGCAAACTAATATACCTACATCTAATCCATCATATATTAATTAACAAACCCTAACCTTCTGCTTAGGGATCAAAAAACAAACATTTCAAAATAAAAATTACATTCTTCTATCGAAATTTAGCCTATTCAAATAAATTCTTCGCAACTAAAAAATTTTGGAAAAAAATCATCTATTATAGGTCATCTTTTAACCAATCAAAAGAAATTATCCACTTTAAAAACTGAACCTCAATTTAATCTAAACTAACAACAAACACCGCTTGGTTGACAACCTCTCCTAAATTAGGCTCTATGTTATCAAAACCCAAATAAAATCACCTATTGAGATATCCCAAAAAAAATAAAAATTCAATACTTTATAATCATCTCCACTAAATTCCATAAATAGTTAAGAACTCTATTAAACAAAAACATTTTTATAACGGCATATCGAAACAAAATCATAAAATGTCAAAAAAAAAGTACTAAAAAATATAGACTTAAAATAAAATATATTTTTCAAAAAAAATAACACAAATAAATACTACTACAAAATGATAATTTAGTATCATAAATAAATAAATAAAAAACTATACAAAAAAAAAATACAAGAAACACAAAAGCGCAAACTACTGACTAACAAGTAGTTAATTAATAAACAAGTTGTCATAAGAAATATCAAAAAAAACACATGCTAATATAATCACACATAATAATAAGATAGTATCACTATTAAAATAGAATTAATAAGATTTTTGTGAGAACTAATTAAAATCTATTAATAATGAAATTAAATTTAAACAAGATCTCTGTACTGCTTTTAGTACTTGTAGCGCAAATAACATTTGCACAAGAGAGAACCGTTTCTGGAATTGTTTCTGACAATGCAGGTATCCCTCTCCCAGGGGTAAGTGTATTGATAAAAGGTACAAAAACGGGTACACAAACTGACTTTGATGGATCATACTCAATCAAAGCTGAACCAAGTTCAACAATAATTTTTAGTTATGTTGGACTAACAACTAAAGAAGTGTCAGCTAGCTCTACAAAAGTGAACGTAAAGCTATCTAGCAACTCTACTGAACTACAATCTGTAGTAGTTACCGCCTTAGGTATTAAGAGAGAAAAGAAATCTCTTGGTTATGCTACTCAACAGATAAAGGGGGATGATTTAACCAAAGTAATCACAGGTAACTTAGCAAATTCATTATCAGGAAAACTTTCTGGTGTTGCTATTAAAACTAGTGGTAACATTGGAGGATCTACAAACGTTTTGATTCGTGGAATTAAATCTCTTACAGGAAACAATCAACCATTATGGGTTGTAGATGGAATCCCTTTAAATAATGACAATACAAATTCACGAAACCAAACAATTGGAATAGGTGGATTTGACTACGGAAATAGTGCTTCTGATATTAACCCTGACGATATCGAAACAATGAACGTTTTGAAAGGTACTGCAGCGTCTGCTTTATATGGTTCTAGAGCTGCTGGAGGTGTAATTATCGTTACAACAAAAAAAGGTTCTAAATCAAAAGGACTAGGCGTAACTGTAGACAGTGGAATCACAATAGGACACGCAGATAAAAGCACTTTGCCACATTATCAAACTCAATATGGAGCTGGTTACGATTCTACATTATATCCTAATACTGACATAAACAACGGAGGTAGCTATCCAGTAGCTCCAACTGAACCAGATCAATCTTGGGGAGCACCATTCAATCCAAATCAATTAGTATATCAATGGAACTCTTTCTACCCAACTCTACCTACATATGGTAAAGCGACTCCTTGGGTTGCAGCAAAACATTCTCCAGTAGACTTTTTTGTTCCAAGTACAACTTACACTAACAATGTTGCTATTGCAGCAGGAAATGACAAAGGAAATTTCCGTTTGGCTTATTCAAAATTTGATCAAACTGGAATATTACCAAATAGCCACTCTAACAAGGATAACTTTAATTTCTCATCAAGTTATAATTTAAGTTCAAAAACTACAATTAACGCAACTGCTAATTACGCTAAAACTGGTTTACTTGGAAGTAATGAAACTGGTTATGGAAGTGGAGGTAACAACATCATGACTAGTTTTAGACAATGGTGGGAAACCAACGTAGACATTAAAGATTTAAAAAATGCTTATAATATTACTGGCCAAAATACGAGTTGGAATATTACTGGTCCAGATGATTTCACTATTAACTATCACGACAATCCATACTATCAAAGATACAACAACTACAACACTATGGATAGAGACCGTTTCTTTGGAAATTTTGGTTTAACATCTGAACTAGCCAAATGGTTAAGTGTTACTGCAAAAGGATCTATAGATACTTACTCGCAAATACAAGAAGAAAGAGTTGCAGTTGGTTCAATGAGAGCAAATGGAAGAGTAGGATTTTATTCTGTATTTGACAAATCATTCAGCGAATACAATACAGATTTGATCTTTAATTTCAAAACTAACATTACTGAGAATTTAACTTTTGCCGGTATCCTTGGAGGTAACATCAGACGTTCTAACACAAGAACCATTTTCGCTACAACTAACGGTGGATTAGCAACACCAGGAATATACTCATTGAATAATTCAAAATTAAATATTTTATTTCCTGCACAATCTTTAATTACTTTAGGAACGAATAGTATTTACGAAAGTGCAACATTTGGATATTTAAACACTTTCTTCATAGAGGGAACTTTTAGAACAGATGCGTCTTCTACATTACCAAGCGGCTCAAATGTATATAGCTATCCTTCTATTTCAGGATCTTATATCTTTAGCAATAGTATAGATGCAGATTGGTTAACTTATGGTAAAATACGAGCTAATTACGCAGAAACAGGAAGTGATGCTAGCTTTGCTCAAATTCAATCTACTTATGACAGAGGAGATAACTTTGGTAGCACTGCATTATTTTCAAATGAAAATACAAAGAAGAACCAAGATCTAAAAAGCGAGCTTACAAAAGGTACAGAAATTGGTTTAGAAATGGCATTCTTTAAGAGAAGAGTAGGATTTGATGTATCTTATTATAAAACAAACACTACCAACCAAGTAATGAACGTTATACCAACTGCTGTAACTGGATATACTGGTAAAGTTATCAATTCAGGAGACATTCAGAATGAAGGTTTTGAAGTTAGCTTAAACGGAACAATTGTTCAAACAAAAGACTTTTCTTGGGATGCAAGAGTAAACTGGTCAAACAACAAGAGTACTGTAGTTAGCTTATCTCCAGGTATAAACTCAGTTACTATTGGAACATTCAACTTAAACACTAGTGTAGTAGCTGAAGTTGGACAACCTTATGGACTTATAAAAGGATCTGGATATGTTTATAGCGCAAATGGTGAGCGTATTGTTCAACCTGACGGGAACTATGCCTCTAGAGCTGGGGTAACAATAGGTGATATCAACCCTGATTGGATTGGTGGGATAAATAATAGCTTCAAATACAAAAATCTAAGTTTAAGTTTCTTAATCGATGTTAAAAAAGGTGGAGATGTATTCTCATTAGACCAAGCTTACGGACAAGGTTCAGGACTATATGACAGTACAGTAGGTACAAATGATAGAGGTTTCCCAATTAGAAACACGCTTGCAAATGGTGGAGGTCAAATCTTACCAGGAGTACAACAAACAACAAATGCTGATGGTAGTGTAACAACTACTCCAAATACAGTATATGCTGCAGTAACAACAGACGATGGTTATAGTAATCTAGGAAATAATTCATTCCCTACTCAAGCATTTGTTTATGACGCATCTTATGTAAAGCTTCGTGAAGTATCATTAAGCTACCGCTTACCTTCATCAATATTACACGGAACACCTTTTAACGATGTAAACTTTACTGTAAACGGTAATAACTTATGGATCATTAGCAAAAATCTTCCTGATGCAGATCCTGAAGCAGGTTTTTCTTCTGGAAATTTCCAAGGAGTACAGACAGGTGTAATGCCTACAGTTAGAGAAATTAGCTTTAATGTAAAACTTCAATTTTAAAAAAATGAAAAAAATAACAATAGCCACCTTTGCAATTAGTAGTTTACTCTTTTTGGCTTCATGTTCTTCTGACTTAACAGAATTAAATGATAACACAAAAGCATTTACAGTAGCTACTCCTGCCTCATTAATGGCAAGTGCACAGAAACGATATGCTGATTTTTTAGCAAATGCAGATGTAAACCAAAACAATTTTAGAATGTATGCCCAACAGTCATGTCAAACTGAATATGTTGAGGAAGCCAATTACAACATGACAATAAGATCAATGAGTGATAGCAACTACATTAATCTTTATCGTGATGTTCTTCAAGATTTAAACAATGCTGAGCAAATCCTCAAAAAGGAAAAGACACTTAGTGACGAAGAAGTTCAAATACAAAAAAACAAAATTGCAATATTAGAAATTCAAATGGTAAATGCTTACCAATCTTTGGTTGACATATTTGGTAATATGCCATATTCACAAGCATTAGACATTAACAACTTAACACCTGTATATGACAATGGCGAAACCATCTATACAGATTTAATTAATAGATTAAACATTGCAATTGCAAACCTTGATACACAATCAACCAGTTTCGGAAGTAGTGATTTAGTTTACGGAGGAAATGTAGGCAAGTGGAAAAAATATGCCAATTGTGTTAAATTAAAATTAGGAATGCATTTAGTAGATGTTAATCCTGCTACTGCAAAAGCAACAGTTGAAAGTGCTTATAACTCTGGTTTGATTTCTTCTAATGGTGACAATGCTGTGTTTAAATATCTAAATGCAGATCCGAATGGAAATCCTTTTTTCAATTTATTCAATGGAAATCCTCACTATAATCCAACTCAGTTTTTGGTAAACACTTTAAATGGATTAAACGACCCGAGAATTGATAAATTTTTGGATCCTACTTCAAAAATAGGTGGAGTTTATGTTGGAGCAGTATATGGCAAAAAAAGTTTATATAAATCTTCATCAAGTTTAAATCCACAATTTAGAGTACGTGAACTTCCTTGTCTAATCTTTGATTATGCTGAAACAAATCTACTTTTAGCTGAAGCAGCGGAAAGAGGATATAATGTAGGGGGAACAACAGAGTCTTACTACGACAAAGGAATTACTGCAAGTATGGCTTATTGGGGTGTAGCATCAGCTGATGTAACTAACTACTTATTACAACCAAGTGTAGCTTTTGCTACAGCAACAGGAACACCTATTCAAAGAATTGCTAATCAACTATGGATTGCTTACTTTAATAGAGGTTTTGAAGCGTGGACAGAATATAGACGTCTAGATTATCCAAACTTACAAGCTCCTCCAACTGCTGTAGCTGCAGCAAACGGAAAAGTACCTGTAAGAATGATTTATTCTCACTTAGACAAATCGCAAAACAGCACTAATTATGCAGCTGCTTCAGCTGCAATTGGTGGAGATTTAATGACTACTAAATTGTTTTGGGATAAGAACTAGAGTTATACACTTACCCATACATTCAAGTAAGTAAATAAGTAAATAACACTATAATAAGGTAAAATCCATTGAACCTTTTTGAATTAGTAAACAAATTAGCGTTACCCTCCTTTGAAAACACCAAAGGAATTACAAAAAAACTACTTTGGATACATTATGGGTAAGTAAAATATTACCCTTTAAAAAAACATTTTTTTAACCACCGCAATGCGGTGGTTTTTTTATTTAGAACAACTTATCTTTCTACATTAACTTATTTTAATCTCTATTTTGAACTGAAAAAAAACTAACTATCGAGATCAATTATTACTCATCTTTATGGTCATATGATTCATCTCCGTTTTCGATATTATCTGATGATTTATCATCAATATATTCATAAACAACATTTGAATGAGAGCTAAAAAATGAATGCTTTTCTATTTGAACTTCCTCTTCAACTTCTGGTTTTGGTAAATTGACAAAATTGCCATTTTCGTCAAAACGCTGCATGAATTTATCATTTGATGGATCGTAATCAGGATGTTCCCAATCGTATTTTATTACTTTTTTAAATTCTGTTTTTTTATAAAAAAAAGTAAGAACCAAGCCTGCAATCAATCCTGACAAATGCCCCTCCCAAGAAATGGTTTCATCAATTTTTGGAAAAACATACCAAACCATTCCACCATAGAGGACCACTACTGTTAGTGACAAAGCTACTAATCGATAATATTTGGTTTGTATTCCTTTAAAAAAAATAAAAGATACCAATACATAGATTAAACCACTAGCTCCAATATGATAATTAGTTCTTCCAATAATCCAAGTTATTGCTCCGGAAAGCAAAATTCCATATACTATTATCCCCAATGCCTCTTTCCTGTAAAAAAAGAATAATGCTGCCAAAAGTACTAGCAATGGAATCGAATTATTGTAAAGATGCTCAATATTGGAGTGAATGAATGGGCTAAAAATAATGCCTTGTAATCCTGAAAAAGTTCTTGGCAAAATTCCGTGATTATCAAAATCAAAACCAAAACGAATTTCTAACCAATATATAAACCACAGGAATAAAACAAAAAAAAGCGGCACTCCTACTACTGCATTCGTAAACTTAAAATGATTTTCTTCCATTTTTATAGAGTTCTTAGATTATTAGTCCATTTATATTGTTAGACTTATAAAACAAATCAAAAATGTGTCCAAAAGCAATTTAATGTTATTTTGTCATATAAAAAATCTCTGTTATGAAAACAAAAGCCGTAGCCCTGATGGAAATGGAAAGCCCGCAGTCTTGCTGACTTAAATTTTTTGTGTTTGAAAAGCGACTGAAAGAAGCTCTTACAAACACTTAAAAATTTTGTCAAAAAGACGAGGACTTGAAATGTACAGCAGGAAATAGCTCCAGAAAAATATAGTTATAAAAACTGAAAATTGTGTAATTTTACCACATGGAAGCACCACTAGCAGAACGCATACGCCCTCAAAAACTCGAAGACTATATCAGCCAATCCCATTTGGTTGGCCCAAATGGTTCGTTGACCCAACAAATTACTAAAGGAATAATCCCTTCCTTGATTCTTTGGGGACCTCCTGGAACGGGAAAAACGACTTTGGCACAAATCATCGCTCAAGAATCCAAACGCCCATTTTATGTTTTAAGTGCTATTAATTCAGGAGTGAAGGATATTAGAGATGTAATTGAGAAAGCGAGACAAAGTGGTGGTTTATTTACTGCCAAAAATCCAATTTTATTTATTGATGAGATTCACCGCTTTAGTAAATCGCAGCAGGATTCATTATTGGCTGCAGTTGAAAAAGGATGGATTACACTCATAGGTGCTACTACAGAAAATCCGAGTTTTGAGGTTATCCCCGCTTTATTGTCTCGTTGTCAGGTATATATTTTGAATGCGTTTACTAAAGCTGATTTGGAACATTTATTACAGAGAGCGATAAAAAAAGACACCTATTTAGCTACAAAAAAAATTGAATTACTTGAAACAGAGGCTCTACTGCGTCTTTCTGGTGGCGATGGACGCAAACTATTAAATATTTTCGAACTGGTCGTAAATGCCTCCGCTGAAGACCAAATTTTGATTACCAATGACCGAGTTTTTGAATTAGTACAACAAAATACAGTTTTGTATGACAAAAGCGGCGAACAACATTATGACATTGTTTCGGCTTTCATAAAGTCGATTCGAGGAAGCGATCCTAATGCTGCTGTTTATTGGTTGGCAAGAATGATTGAAGGTGGTGAGGATGTAAAATTTATTGCCCGAAGAATGCTGATTTTATCCAGTGAAGATATAGGAAATGCAAATCCTACGGCTTTTATTATGGCCAATAATGCTTTTCAAGCTGTATCAACTATTGGATATCCCGAAAGCAGAATTATTTTGAGCCAATGCGCCATTTATCTTGCCACTTCTCCAAAAAGTAATACCGCTTATATGGCAATAGGTACCGCTCAACAATTAGTAAAGCAAACGGGTGATTTACCAGTACCTATTCATCTGCGTAATGCTCCAACTCAATTAATGAAAGAGTTAGGTTATGGTGAGGAATATAAATATTCACATGATTATGCCAATAATTTTGCAGAACAGGAGTTTTTACCAGATTCCCTAAGCAATACTCCTATTTATATTCCAGGTGCAAATTCTAGAGAAAATACTACTCGGGAATTCTTAAAAAATAGATGGAAAGACAAGTATGGTTATTAAAATTAGGATTGCAGATTTTAAAATCTTATTGTTATACAATTGATTAAAACTTCACTGCAACTTTCTCTGATATTAAAGTATCATTTTGATAATATTCAAAATACCATTGATTGTTTTTAGATATTAAAACCCCTTGCAAAGTTCCTTTTGTAGCTGAGTAAATAGTTGGATTCGTAGTTTTGTATACTTTCATAACCACTTTTGGCGTATTGTCTACTAACTGATATCCATTTTTAATAGGCTGTGCAAATAACATATTAGCCTCATTTAAATCTGCATTATCAGGCACATTTACAGCAGTCGTTGCAGCTACTACAGCAGTTGTTGTTGCTGGCGCAATTACTGAAGTAACACTGTCCGTTTTTGGACTTTTTACAGCCCCTCCATTATATTTATAATGCAAGGCATAAATAGATATGAAAGCATCATTTAAAGCTTCTGCATAAGCCACATCAAACTCTTTTTCTCTACTTTTACCTATTTCCGATTTAAAAACGATTTTACCATAACAATCTTTGAAAGTGACATACAATTTAGTTACCATAAATCCGCTTTCTTTAGAGACATCAACATTCAAAAGACTACATCTATCGTTATATTCATTCGGAATAGTTTCATTAGTATAAAAAGCAACAAAACCAGCTTTCTTCAAATTAAATTTTGTCAATGTATTAAGTCGGTATCCATTTTCCTCCTTTATAAAATCATACTTTGTTGGAACTATAACTGCTATATAATCATTTATAGATTGAGAAAAACCGTAGTTTACTACGAATAACAATAGAAAAAGAAATTTAGGTTTCATATTTTATAAATATTTTTTTAGTTCTAATAAATGATTTACTTGCTTAATATTTTGTTTTACTTGTATTCTCTTGTCATTAAAAAAAATTGCATCAAGACCAGCATCAAGTGCACCTTGTACATCAGCCTCTAGACAATCTCCAATCATGACACTATTTTCTCTATTGGCTTGAGCCAAATTGAGAGCATATTCAAAAATAATAGGATTTGGCTTTTTAACTCCTGCCATTTCAGAATTAGTAATCGTTTTAAAAAAACCGCCAATATTAGAATTGTTGATTTTTTTATACTGCACATCGGCAAAACCGTTGGTAATAATATGTAATTTATACTTTTTCCCTAGATATTCCAGCACTTCTATTGTTCCGTCAAACAAACGATTATTTTCGGGCAAAAGTTGAATGTAGTCATGCGCTATACTATCTATTTGGGCGTCCGAAACAAAATACTCCAGCGCATCAAATGTATGTTTAAGTCGGTTATACCTTAACTCAGCATGGGTAATTTTATCATACTGATATAATTTCCAACAGGCTTGATTGATCGGTGCATATTTTTCTATAAAATCGGCAATTTCGATTGTTGGGTGATCTTTCTTTAAAATAACTTCGAAAGCCAATTCGGAATTGACATCAAAATCCCAAAGTGTGTGATCCAAATCAAAGAATATATCAGTTATTTTATTAGCAAAAGACATGAATGGTATTATTTAAAAATTCGTTTATCGAAAGGAAAATCGGTTTGTTCAGTAATTTTAATTTTATAAAAATCAACATGATATGGATTAATCAAAAAATTAAAATCTCCTTTTACTACCGCTGAAGGCACTTTCAAAACACAAGCTTCGTTTCTTCTTATAAAATCATCTCCCAAAAGAGGTGTCTCAAAGGTACAAGGAAAAACATTCCAATCTATATTAACTTTACTGATATCTAAAATTTCAACAAAAATATCATCTGGAATATCTATTGTTAGCATAACAAAATCATTAGGCAATGTTGCTAGCGAAAGGTGAACCAAAACTTCGGCCATTGCTAAAGCTCTGCTGTGTGCACAATAAATAATCTCGGTTCCTTTTGAATTCCAACGTGCTCCCGAAATTGATGCTCCTTTTCCGGATAACTCAATCGGGTATTTTTTGCGTGTTAATCGAAAAACTTCCATTAAACAAAAATCCCTTGATCTATTTTATTCAGTTCATTAACCACCATTTCTTTGCCGTATGAATCTCTGAGTAATTCAATAGGTTCTAAATTTCCAAGTGCAAATGAAGGTGTGTTTAGCCATAAATAAAATTGCTCTTCCGTATCAAAAACAGCATTTCCCAAAGAAGTTACCTCTGCCAATTCTAATATTTTTTCGGACTGTAGCGGTTTGAAAATAAAATCCTCTTTGATTTTATTTCTTTGAAGTGATTTTGTAGAAATCCCTAAGAAAGAAGCCCAGTTCTCCTCACTAAAAGGAGTTATCTCTTTTATTAAATTAAAAAGTTCATAGGGAATTCCTTCTCGAATAGCATGAATGATTAGCATTCTGTTTTTTAAAAACTCATCATAGGTGATTTTCTTATTCAAAAGCTTATATCCTCTATCCTGCTCTACTCTTTTAACCAAAACTTGAACAGCTTTATCAATAGCTCCAGTTGATTTTAATTTTATTGCTTCCATAAACGAGACATTTGACTGTAAATGTAAGACAAATGTCTCGCTCGCGCAAGTCTTTATTAAAATATCCCTTCATCAACAAAACTATAATACCCCTTTTCTGTTATAATTACGTGATCCAAAACTGGAATATCCAATTGTTGTCCTGCAGTTTTAATCTTTTTAGTTATTTGTATGTCGGCATCACTGGCTTGCAATTTACCCGAAGGATGATTATGTGCCAAAATGATAGCTGCCGCATTTTGTTCAAAGGCAATTTTAAATACAATACGAACATCAACAACCGTTCCTGTCATTCCGCCTTTACTCAATTGTGTTTTAAAGAGAATTTTATTTGAATTATTCAAGAATAGAACCCAAAATTCTTCGTGTGATAACTCCCCAATTATCGGTTGCATAACTTCGAAAACCGCTTTGCTGGACGTTATTTTTGTCAACTCGATTACATCTTCGCTCCTTCTTCGTCTTCCCAATTCCATTGCTGCTACAATCGAAATCGCTTTAGCCTCTCCTATTCCTTTAAAATTCATTAACTGTGCAATAGATAGTTTTCCTAAGGCATTCAAATTATGGTCAACACTGGCCAAAATTCGCTTACTCAAATCCACGGCAGATTCGTTTCGACTCCCAGATCCAATCAATATTGCTATCAATTCAGCATCACTCAAAACACTTCTGCCTTTGAGCATTAACTTCGCACGAGGTTTATCGTCTTCTGACCAATCGGTAATAGGTAAAACTTCTTGCTCTATAAAAGAAAAATTAGTATCGTCAAAAATCATAATTTCTAAAATTAAATTTATCCCCTCACAACTCTTACATTTGAATATTAATATTCAAATGGATAAGTTTTTGCTAAAATATTAAAAAGAGAAAAATCGTACAACAAAAAATCATTTTTAACTTATAAAATTTATAAGAAAAACTCCTTAAAATAAAAAATGTGCCAACTGTATAAACAATTGGCACATTCTCTAACTATCTAATTGATAAATTACGCTATCAACCCTTTTACCTCATCAAAATTCAATCCCCCATAATTTCCAGAACTCATCAATAACAAAGCTGAATTCTCTAGATTTAGGTTAAACAAATAATCTTTGAAATCTTTTGGATTAGTATAAATAATCAGATCTTCTCTATTGAAAGCCTTAGCAATTTGCTCATATGTCACTTCTTCTAACTGCTTAATTTTAACAGCATCAGGCGAATAAAAAACCACTGCAACATCTGCATATTCTAGTGCGCCTTCATATTCTTTCAAAAACTCAGCATTCAGGCTGCTATAAGTATGTAATTCCAAACAAGCCACTACTGTACGATTTGGATATTGTTCTTTTACCGCTTTAGTAGTTGCAGCAACTTTGCTAGGTGAATGTGCAAAATCCTTATAAGCTACTTTGGTTTTACTCTCAGCTATTTTCTCTAAACGTTTAGATGCTCCTTTGAAGCTGGCAATCGCTTCATAGAAATCAGCTTCATCTACTCCCATGTTTTGACAAACCCATTTGGCTCCTGCCAAATTATTCAGGTTATGAGCTCCAAACACTTCAATAGGCATGGCTCCATCAGGAGTTTCTAATAAAGTTACTCCATCATTTACAGTATATTTTGGGGTATGATACGCTAATTTTCGTATTGGGTTGGTTGCTTTTTCAGCAACTCTTTTTACTTCAGAATCGTCTTCATTGTAAACCAAAATTCCTCCATTAGTAATTTTATCAATAAAGATTTCAAACTGTTCTACATAAAAATCATAGGTTGGAAAAACATTGATATGATCCCAAGCTATCCCAGAAATCAAAGCAATATTGGGTTGGTACAAATGAAATTTAGGTCTTCTGTCAATTGGTGAAGACAAATACTCATCTCCTTCTAAAACCATAAAATCATTTTCTTCGGTAAGATGTACCATTGTATCAAATCCTTCTAATTGAGCTCCCACCATATAATCAACTTCGATATTATGGTAATGCATCACGTGCAAAATCATGGAAGTTATTGTTGTTTTCCCGTGAGAACCACCAATAACTACACGTGTTTTATTTTTAGACTGCTCGTATAAAAACTCTGGATAAGAGTATATTTTAAGTCCTAATTCCTGCGCCTTTAAGAGTTCTGGATTATCTGCTTTGGCGTGCATACCAAGGATTACGGCCTCAATATCGGCTGTGATTTTTTCTGGAAACCAACCCAACTCAGCTGGCAAAATTCCTTTTTTATCTAATCTTGATTTTGAAGGTTCAAAAATAGCATCATCACTTCCTGTAACTTGATATCCTTTGTTATGTAGTGCCAATGCTAAATTGTGCATTGCGCTTCCGCCTATGGCAATGAAATGTGTTTTCATTTATTGTACTTTATATTGCTTTTATCTAATAATCGATTACTCTATTGCTTCTTATTTTTATACTCTTCCCAAACCTTGTTGGCTTTATCAGGTTGCTTCATTTTATTTTTATACAGATCAGCCAATTTTTGATAACAAACTTTGGACTTCCCTATTAAAATGGCTCTTTTATATTGTTCTTCGGCATCAGAATATCTATTGAAATATTCCTCAATACGACCTCTGGACAAATACCCGTCTACCGGAGATAATTCCCTTAATTCCGTTGAATATCTGATAGCCTTAGATTCACTTCCTCCGGCAATACCCGGTAATTGCAAATACAATTCAATTAATGCCCAGCGTGCTTCTATATGTTTTGGATTTAATGCTATAGTTTTTTCAAACGAAGATCTCACTTCGCCAATCATTCCCAAGGCTTTAAATTTACTAACTTCTGTAGTTTTCATTGCCAAAGCACCTCCGTACTTGTAGAAAAAATCAGCCTCAGTGGGTTTCAATGTTTTTAGTTTTTTATAATAGATAATTGCCTTATCCCAAACCTTATTGTATGCAGAAATATCCCCTAAATATTCAAGGGCTTTAAGGTTTGACGGGTTGCTTTTTAGGTAACTTTCAAGAATGGGCTGCGCTTGCTTGAATTTCCCATCAACGAACAACTTTTCCCCTTTTTCAAAAGATTGGGAAAACAGGAACAGTGGAAATATAAAAAAAACGCTTAGCAGTAATTTCATCCTCCAAAAATAAAGAATTTCTAAAAGAATTGAGGTCTTTTAACCGAAAAATAGAACGCAGAATTAAATCATTCTTCTTGCAAAAAACTTTGCCTAACACTGATTTTAGCCATAAAAAAAACGCAAAATTATTGACTTTTGCGCTTTCATATTACTCTCCTTCAAATGATCTTTTTAATTTGCTGGTTCCACTTGCGTACTTACCGCAATTCTGTTCCATGCATTTATTGTGACAACGGCCATTATCAGCTGAGCAATTGTGTTTTTATCAAAAAATTGTTCCGCCTTTTGATACGTTTCTGTAGATAAACCTCTATTGTGAATCAAAGTAATTTCTTCTGTAATTGCCAAAATCACCTTTTCTTCTTCCGTAAATAAACTGGTTTCACGCCAAGCGTTTAATAAAAAAATACGCTGGGTAGTTTCACCATATTTTAATGCATCCTTCGTGTGCATGTCTATACAAAATGCACAACCATTGATTTGGGATGCTCTTATTTTTATTAATTCCTTTTGTGTATTAGACAATTGGGTAGTTGCCAAATAACCTTCTAAAGCATACATAGCTTTTATTGCCTGAGGTTCTACATCATTGATGTTTATTCTTTTTTCCATTTTTATTTTGTCTTAAATTAACAACTCAAAAGTCTGAAATATAAAACAGAAAAAACTTAAACTGGTTTAAGAACGGTTTTTATTTCTGATTTCGCTTAAATATTCCGGAGAAAATCCTAAAAAAGAAGCAATCAAATATTGAGGAATCCGTTGCACAAATTCAGGATGCGCATTGTACAAATGATAATAAGATTCCTCTTTAGAAAAATCATACAGGTATTTTATTCGCATCTGTGAAGCTGCATAAGACCGCTGGTAAACGAATCTAAAATAACGTTCCATTTTCGGGAATTCAATCAATAGCTTTTCTTGTGCCTCACGGTCAATAATTAAAATTTCTGATTTTTCAACCGCTTGAATATAAAACTCTGTTGACATACCTCGTTCGAAAGCAAAATTGTCAGTAATCCACCAACTCTCTATTGCAAATTCTGTGGTTTGCTCTGTACCTTTTCTATTGATGAAAAATTTTCTCAAACAACCATTCAGAACAAAATAATGTGATTTGCAAATCTGGCCTTCTTCAAGCAAATTTTCTTTCTTCTTGACTTTTTTAATCTGAAAAAAAGCTAAAATACCTGAAAATTCCCAATCCTCTATTTCTATGAATTTTTCTAAATGTTTCTTGAATATCTCAGACATGATTTCTCTTCAAATTTAATAATCATTCAATCCCTTACCCTCAAGAATTTGCGGCATACATTTTTCAACTCTTGACTCACGAGTTTTGGATTGTTTAGGCGCCGAAAAATGTAACATATAAGCTCTTTGTCTTCCTGGTGTTAAGGCTTCGAACGCTGCTTTCAAAGCAGGTAATTCCTCTAATTTCTTTTGAAATTCTTCTACAAGAATAAATTCTTCTGTTTTTTTGAATTTCACTTCCAAACCTGCTTTTTCTACTTCAATAGCTTCATAAATATAGGCTTTCAATACAGCTTCCTTGTCTACTATTTCCTGAATATTTGTGAACCGAATCTGGCGTGCAGCCTGTACATTCTTGGATTGCTGAATCAAAATACCTTCAGAATCATTTAACAGTGCTCCTTTAAAAAACAAAAAAGCGCAATATTCTTTAAACTCATGAATTAAAACAATATTCCTTCCTTGAAGCGTATAACAAGGACTTCCCCATTTCAATTCTTCGGTTAGCTGACAATCAAGGGAGATTCTTCTTAATTGCTCCAATTCAGCCTGCCACTTTTGGGAATTATTAAAATAAAAATCAACTTTAGGATTCATACTATTTGTTTATTAATTAGCGGTAATAATTTTTAATAATGATATACGTGGATATATCATTATCTTTTTAAATTTCATTTTATACTTTATCCTGAGTTAATTTGTATAAAAATATTTCTTCTGTGTCATTAGGAAGCGTTATCGTTTTTTCAAACTTAAGTCCAATTTTCATTAGTAAATCCTGTGATGCTTTATTATTTTTAGAAGTAATCGCGCTAATCTGATTTAATTTAAAATCATTGAAAGCAATTTCATTTATCTTACTCACACTTTCATAAGCATAACCCATTTTTTCGAAGTCCGGAAGTAATGCAAAACCAATATCGATTCCTTCAACACCCTCTCTATCGTAAAAACCACAACAACCTATTTTTTCGCCATCATGCTTTCTAATTATGGTATAATTACCATAACCTAGTCTTTCAAATTGTGGAGCGATTCTGGTTTTAATATAATTTTCGGCATCATCAATAGTATTAACTTTTCGATCACCTATAAACTCTATCCATTTTGGAGTATTTAATAGCTTTAAAATGAATTCAGCATCTTCTTCAGTTGTAGGTTTAAGAATCAATCTTTCTGTTTCAAATGTTTTCAATCTCTACTTTTTTAAATTAAACAAATGTATTGGCACTCGGCAAACTTGTAAGTTTTATATCATATTATTTTCTGCTAAACGAAAATACAAATTAAAATTAAAATTTCATTAAAAACTCTAATCTTCCCAAAAACCAACAACAAATGACTATAAATCAATAATTTATACTTTGCTGTTGTTTTAAAAAATCCTATTTCTAGTTTTATCCAAAATAAAAAAGCTAACTCTTGGATGAAGTTAGCTTTTTCATTTTGTAGAATAATTATTACCTCTCTCTATACTGTTAGCAATGTGATTCCGGACATGTCTGCTTTTCCATTTTTTAAAAAAGCATAAGTCATCTTGTCTACTTTACAATCAATAAACTGGATTCGTTTTAACTTCTCATTGTTCTTAAAGAACGTGTTGATAAGGGTTGAATTCTGGAATTTAACTCCGTTAAATGCGCAATTTTCAAAAAAACAGTCCTTAAATATCCCTTCGAAAACTATATCGGTAATCTGTATTTCATGAAAGGAGGTGCGATTCCATACCGCATTTTCTATTGTGTTTTTCAGAAAAGCACCAGATTTGATAGTCGCGCTGGTAAAATCAGCACCCGAAAAATCACACCCCTTGATACTGTTTTCAGAAAACTCAGTTTCCCTCAAAGAACAGTCCTTAAAGATATTGTTGACTAAGTTTGAGTTCTGAATGTTGCTGTTACTGATATTGGAACTTGTGAAGTCACAACTATCAATATTATTGCTTTTTAGAAGTAGTCCCGACATATCTGAGCCAACAAACAAGGATCTTTGCATACTAGAATATCTCAGCTTTTGGTGCAGATTTTTCAACCCGGAAAAATCATTGTCCACCAAGTTCTCACAGGACATATTCCAACTAAGCTTGTTTTCCAGTTCGTCAGAAGGTAATTCAATTGGCTGTTTTGCCAGAGACTCAACAGATGTAACTTCAGTAGTTGTAGATTGAAAGTTTTCTGAAAAATAGTTGAGATCTACACCCAAGATTTCAGCGAGACGGTTAAGAGTAATTATGTCTGGCATAGATTCTCCGCGTTCCCATTTCCCAACTGCTTGTGGGCTAATGAATAAATGCTCAGCGAGCTGTGCTTGGGAAATATTAATTTTCTTTCTTGCTTCGGTAATTTTATTACCTATCATATTAGACTTTAACATACTTAATTTATTTATATTTTTTTTGATTAAACTACCTGACAAAGATATTTCGGATACATTTTTATAATCAAAAAAACACAGCTACTATTAGTTGTAAATGCGCTACTTATAGTTGTTTCACCACAACCATCAGTTGTATTTACCTGTATTTAATAACTATACTATTCTATAAACAAAAAACACTGTTATTAAATTGTAATTGGGGCGGATGGAGATTTCTTCGAGTTCCGATTAAAAGCACTAATTTTAAAAAATTCAAAATCTTATCAAACCAAAGTAAGCAGCAATATATTAAATTATTTTTTTGCAAATTTCACCCATTTTTGCTCGAAATAAATTGTTGCAATTTTAATCTCGTCTTTTATAAGAGCTGCTTTTACAAATGAATTCTCCTTACCTATATATTTTAATTTCATATCATCCATCGCGCTCGTTTCATAATACGAGCCGTACTTACAATTTGAAGGGTTTCCTTTTACATCAAAGGTCCATATAGATAGTAAAATCATTTTTTTAGAATTCTTATTCGGTTTTTCATATCCAAAAATCCGACACTCTCTTTGCATTGATGAGTAAAGTGACATAATGCTATCCTCTCTTGAGATCTCTATTTTATTTACAAGATCGCTTTCTGTCAAAATGTATTTTTCCCAATTGGTATTTTCTTTCTCCCAAGTAATACTATCTTGATTTATCCTTTTTTCAACACCTTTTTTATTAGTCTGAGAATAGCTTTTATAACCAATAAGGCTAAATAAAAATAAAGCTATAAATATTCGTTTTGTCATTCTTTACTACAGTAATTATTAAGTTGAGATTAATACTTCATCTCTTTGTGGCAATTCTTTTACTAGTCTAAAAGTATTTTCCTTGCAATGCATCGATGATTATTTTATGATCTTCTTCGTCGTGAAGTCCTGATACCGTTATGGTAGCTATCATTCCCGCATTCTTAATAAAAATTGGTATTGAACCGCCTTTTGCAAGAAAATCTTTCTCGTCTAGTCCAAATGTTTTTTCTAAAGTCATATTACCATCTTTCAAATCGTTTTTTACACTTAAAGAACTTTCTTCAAATTGTTTTGCCACATTCGCTTTACGTCTAAGCCAATTATGTTTATCAACAGGAAGATGGTCATCAACATAAATAAAGACAGTATGATTTAATCTACATACTTCAACTGCAATATGCTGATTACGACTTTTAGCCAAGTCTATAATTTTCATGCCCATTTCAAGGGCAATTCGGTTAGAGAAACTATCCAATTCTATTTTCTTGAGTACTTCTTTTTCGGTTTTATTCTGTGCCATTGTCGAAACATTTATTGCAAAAGTTAGTATTAAAATCAAATATTTGTTTACCATTTTATTTAAGTTTTAAAAGTTTATCATGTCAAAATCTTCAAAGATTTACACGACAAACATCAGAATTACTCTTCAAATATAATTGATTTAAAACCAATTTCAACACCATTTATTATTTCTAAACCTAATCAATTCCCTACACATCTACAGTTGCAATTCTAATTTCGGGCTTCTTTTCGGCCTGTTGTTTCTTGAAAACTTCTCGCCTATAGCTTAAAAACAAAGTACTCGTTCAATTAAGCCATAAAACTATTTAAAAAAACATATTTCTGAGAAGGTAACATTATGGAATTATATCACGACAATTACTTTACTAATCAATTACAAATCACATAGTTCCATTTTTTATATACAGATAATACTAAGAATACGTTTAGATAACATAACGGTCTTATTTTCGTAAAAACTAAAAATGAAAAGAAAAAGAAAAATTCCGCTGGTAGTCATAAGTGATATTCACTTAGGAACTTACGGATGCCATGCCAAAGAATTATTACAATATTTAAAATCGATAAACCCTCAAACATTGGTGCTTAATGGAGACATCATTGATATGTGGAGTTTTACCAAAAGATACTTCCCTGCCTCTCATATGAACGTATTGAGGCAAATTATAAAAATGTCAAATCTTGGCACTCGTGTTATTTACATTACTGGAAATCACGATGAGGCTTTACGAAAATACTCTGATTTTATTTTAGGCAATTTCGAGTTAGTAGACAAACTAATTCTAGACTTAGACGGCAAAAAAACATGGATTTTTCATGGTGATGTATTCGACTCTTCTACTCAAGGCTATGCCAAAATACTCGCTAAACTAGGCGGAAAAGGTTATGATTTACTGATCCTAATCAATAGTTTAATCAATTGGTTTTTGGGTGTTTTGGGCAAAGAAAAAAGAAGCTACTCTAAAATGATCAAAGACAGCGTTAAGAAAGCGGTTTCCTTTATATCTAATTTCGAAACTACTGCTGCCGAAGTCGCCATTCAAAAAAAATACAGCTATGTAGTTTGCGGACACATTCATAAACCTCAAATGAAGGAGATAGAAAATGAACATGGAAAAGTATTGTACCTCAACAGCGGAGATTGGATTGAAAACCTTACGGCATTAGAATATAAAAAACAAAAATGGAGTCTTTATCATTATAAAACGGAACATTATAAAGATGTAGAAAGCCATGAGGAGAAAATAGTTAATGATATTGTCAACAAAATCCTCTCCTAAAAACCCTAAACAGTAAGTAATGAAAATATTTTACGCTATACAGGCAACGGGCAACGGACACATCAGCAGAGCTGTACAATTGTATCCTTATCTACAAAAATTTGGTGAGGTTGATTTTTTCTTAAGTGGCTGCAATGCCAGTTTGGACATTAATTTACCTATAAAATTCAAAAGTGAAGGTTGTAGTTTGCATTACAGTAAATGTGGCGGTTTGAATTATTGGGACATTGTCAAAAATGTAAAGCCAAGACAAATCTATAAAGATGCCGAAGCATTGCCCTTGAAAAATTATGATGTGATTATCAATGATTTTGATTCAATTACTTCATTAGCTTGTAAATTACAAAAAGTCCATTCAATACAATTTGGACATCAAGCCAGTTTTATTTCCCCTAATACACCCAGACCCGAAAAAAAGAATCTTATGGGTGAAATGATACTAAAGCATTATGCTCCCTCTCCAAAACACATTGGCTTGCATTTTGACAAATACGATGACTTTATCTATCCTCCGATTATAAAAGATGAAATCATGAATGCAGATCCCAAAAATGCAGGACATATCACTGTATATCTACCCTCCTTTCAACAAGATTGCTTAGAACGGGCATTCAACAGACTTCCTAATTTATCTTTCCATTGGTTTTTAGACACTGTAAAAACCAAACACACTATAAAAAACATTACTTATTTTCCGGTCAATCAAGAGTACTTCAACAAAAGTCTCATAAAATGTGACGGTATTATTACTGGTGGAGGATTTGAAACGCCTGCAGAAGCTTTGTATCTAGGCAAAAAATTACTCTCTATCCCTATCCGAAAGCATTATGAACAAGAATGTAATGCCGCAGCTCTCAAAAAACTGGGCGTTCCTGTTTTGTATGATGTTGGCCCTGATTTTGATTTGATTATTGAGAGCTGGCTTGATTCTCCTATAAAATGCCCAACAATGAAAGCCAACAATATTCACGAAACCCTGGAATTCTTATTTGATACTTATCATGATTAAGGACAATTTGTAATGCAGCTTAGCTCAAATTAAAAAATAGTTTCAACACAATTCAAAATGAAAAAGCCGTCTCATTTTTATTAATGAGACGGCTTTTTTTCAAAAGACGCACAACGGTGCTTCTCGACTATTTGATTATAGTCATTTCTTCAATAATGTTATGTGCTCCTGCATATTTGTCAATAATCCATAGTACATAACGAATATCTAAATTGATTGTTCTTTGTAGTTTTTTATCAAAGATAACATCTCCAGCCATAGCTTCGATATTACCATCAAAAGCCACACCAATTAATTCTCCCTTTCCGTTTAATACTGGAGAACCAGAATTACCACCAGTAATATCGTTATCAGTTAAGAAATTCACTGGCATGTAACCTCCTTTATCTGCATATTGACCAAAATCTTGTGCTTTGTTTAATTCCAACAAACGTGCTGGCAAATCAAACTCTGCATCTCCTGCTTTGTATTTTTTAACCATACCAGTCATTGTAGTATAGTTATTAATTTTAGCATCATTACGTTTGTCTGCAGGTAAAGCACGAACTTTTCCATATGTTAAACGCAAAGTAGAATTGGCATCTGGATACTGAATAGTATTCAACTTTGATTCTCTTAAACCTTCTACCAATTTGCGGTAAGCGATAGCGAAATCATCATCCGATTTTAATTGTTCTGGCGATTTAGCTCTGATTTTAGTCATCAAATCATTTGAGATTACATATAAAGGATCTGTTGCAATTGATTCAGCTTTTGGGTCTTTCATAAAAGCTTCAACCGATTCTTTTGTTCCAAAAATACTGGCTGTAGCTGCTTTATCAACATCTGCAGCAAAATTACCTCCATTAGCCGTTTTCATTGTAGCAATTACAGGAGCTAATCCATACTCTGATGCTTTAGAAGCATACAGATTAAGTTGTGCTGTCAATACGTCTTTTTCTAATGGTGCATAAAACTCTCCATAATAATTTTCGATTAAACTATTAATTTTAGGAAGCATTTCGGTTCTTTTGGCTTCATTCTCTTTATAATAAGCAATCAAAGCATTTCCTAATACAGACGGACCAGCACCATAAGAAGTAGTTCTCATTAATTGAGAAAGATAATTATCATGGCGTGATTTTAAATTTGTTTTGGCATAATAATCATTTATTGTAGCAATTACGTTTCCGTATTTTTCTTTATTCTCTGCCTTATTTGCCCAAGTATTAAACTTAGCTTCTTCATTTGACTTTGTACTAGCTGTTTTCGCTTTAGTCAATGCATCGATCATTCCTTGACGGTTTTTCCAGTAATTGGCAGTTGATGCATATTTAGAAGCATATTTCAAGTTTATGGTTGCATCTTTGCTCATATACTTTTTCATGTTATCCATTCCGGTTTTTGCACCTTCAACCCATGCAGGATAAGCATATCCAACGTTTTGAGCTATCCCTCCTGATGGCATCCAACGGTTTGTTCTTCCTGGATAACCCAAAATCATGGCAAAATCATTCTCTTTTACCCCTTTTATACTAATTGGTAAATGGTGTTTTGGCTGTAAAGGCACATTGTCTTTAGAATATTCAGCCGGATTTCCGTCTTTATCTGCATATACTCTAAACATAGAAAAATCTGCTGTGTGACGAGGCCATTCCCAGTTATCTGTATCTCCACCAAATTTCCCAAGACTTTCTGTAGGTGTTCCTACCAAACGAACGTCTTTATAATCTTGGTATACAAAATAATAATACTCATTTCCTTGAAAGAAAGGACGAACAGATACTGTATACTTTCCTCCTTCATTGTTTTCTTTTTCTATCAAAGCTATTTCTTGCTGAATCGCTTTATTGCGTTCTGCCTCGGTCATTTTATCATTTACTTTTGATAAAATTCTTTTAGAAACATCATCCATACGAACAAAGAAACGCACGTATAATGATTTTGGTTTCAATTCAGCACTTCTATCTTTAGCCCAAAATCCGTTTTTCAAATAATTTTGCTCTTCTGTAGAAAGTTCTGCAATGGCATCGTATCCGCAATGGTGATTAGTCAATACCAAACCATCTTTCGAAACGATCTCTGCTGTACACCCACCGTTGAATTGCACTACAGCATCTTTCAAACTATGGTGATTGATACTATAAATTTCTTCGGCTGTCAATTGCAAGCCCATTTTTTCCATATCTCTATGGTTTAACCTTTCGATAAACATTAAAAACCACATTCCCTCATCAGCTCTCACAGGAAAAGCCATCAAGCTCATGGTTAAGAATAACACAATTTTTTTCATAAATACTCGCTTTTTGTTTTAAAATAGAAGCTGCCATTTCTAATTGCTAATTTGAATCTCGGCAATTTTCTATCTGAATAATTTTTTAAGTGATGCGAATATAAATCATTTTCGCAATTCAAGACTAATTATCCACACAAAATCAAAAACAAACCTTTAATTGCCAACTCAATTTTATGAATTTTGTAATAATTACAAAAAAAGGTGCTCTATTGCTAGAACACCTTTTGTTATAAAAAATTTGAAGTTTTACTCATTCAACATCTTCCATAGTTTGTCTTTCAATTCAGTCAAACCTTGTTGGGCAACTGATGAGATAAACATATATGGAACGTCTTTGAAGGCAACATCTAATTCTACTTTCAATTCTGCTTTCAATTCATCATCCAGCATATCGCATTTTGAAATCACCAATAAACGTTCTTTATCTAGCATTTCCGGATTGTACTTGGTTAATTCATTCACTAGAATATCATACTCTTCTTTGATGTTTGGAGTATCTACCGGAACCAAAAACAATAAGGTCGAATTACGCTCTATATGACGCAAGAAATAGTGCCCCAATCCTTTTCCTTCGGCTGCTCCTTCTATAATCCCTGGAATATCGGCTATTACAAATGATTGAAAATCTCTGTAAGCTACAATTCCAAGATTTGGTTTTAATGTTGTAAAAGGATAATCAGCAATTTTTGGTTTTGCAGAAGTAATCACTGATAATAAAGTTGATTTTCCTGCATTTGGGAAACCTACCAAACCTACATCTGCCAATACTTTAAGTTCCAAAATCACGTCCATCTCTACACCTGGCAAACCCGGTTGGGCATATCGTGGTGTTTGATTGGTTGAGCTTCTAAAATGCCAGTTTCCTAATCCTCCTTTACCACCTTTTGCGAGTATTTTTTTCTCACCATCTTCGGTAATTTCGAACAGAACTTCTCCGGTTTCTTTGTCTTTCACAACTGTCCCCAATGGAACTTCGATGTATTTATCATCACCATCGGCACCTGTGCTTCTATCGCCTCCTCCATCACCACCGTGACCTGCTTTGATATGACGAGCAAATTTCAAGTGAAATAAAGTCCAAAGTGCCTTATTTCCCACCAAATAAATATGTCCACCACGACCTCCATCTCCTCCATCTGGACCTCCATATTGGATGAATTTTTCTCTATGCAAATGCGTAGACCCCTTTCCTCCTTTACCGGAAGAAACATAAATTTTTACGTAATCTACAAAATTTCCCTCTGTCATTTTTATTTGTTTATATATAGCTTCATGTTTAAAATTGATTACCGTTCTGCGAACCTGAAACTTTTAAACATAAAACAAAATTTTCTACATTTTTAAAGCCTTAACTAATACTTTATCAATCTTTACGCCATCCATATCAATGACCTCTAACTCAAATTTTTGCCAAATCAACTTTTCTCCTTCTTTTGGGATATGTGATAGCTCTGTCATGATTAATCCGCTCACTGTGGTCACTTCATAATCATTTATCAAATCATCCAGTTCGAAATAAGTAAGGAAATCATGCAACGAATAATGCCCGTCTACCATCCAAGTTCCGTCCTCTCTTTCGATTAACTGAAAATCGTCTTTATAAAAATCTGAGGCATTACCAACTAATGCTTCAAGAATATCATTTAAAGTAATTACTCCTTGAAAAACTCCATATTCATCTGAAACCAATGCATAATGAATTCCTGTTTTTTTGAATTCCTCCAACGCTCTATAAGCTGTGGTTTGTTCCATCATAAAAGGAGCATCAGTCATAATTTCGGCCAAATTGAAACTTTCATTTTCAAAATGGGAGAAAATATTTTTCAAATTTACTACCCCTACAATATCATCATGGTTTTCGCCATAAACAGGATAAATAGAATGCAATTCTTTGAACATGGATTCCTTTACCTGATTCTTATCTGCCTGTAAAGGTAAAAGCACAACTGATTTTCTATGAGTCATCAACGAATTGATTTTTCGATCTCCGATATGAAATACACGTTCTACTATATCTTGTTCTATTTCTTGCACCTCACCCACTTCCGTACCTTCTTTGATGATGGCTTTGATTTCTTCTTCAGTTACTTTACCGTCTGCTGTGGGTTTAATTTGTAAAACATCCAATAAAAATTCAGTCGAAGTGGTTAGCAACCATATGAACGGCGCCGTAATTATCGATACCATTTTCATTGGTAATGCCACTGCTTTGGCAATTCCTTCTGGATGATTTAACCCAATTCTTTTGGGTAATAACTCTCCTAATACCAAAGAAAAAAACGTTAATATCACAACTACAATACCTACTGCTATTGAATCTGCAAATGGAGCGAGTACCTTAAAACCTCTTATGAAGGCCTCAACATCTGCCGTGATTTTATCCCCACTGTAAATACCGGTAAGTATACCAATAAGCGTTATTCCTATTTGTACTGTAGAAAGAAATTTATTTGGCGAATTCGCTAAATCTAATGCGATTTGTGCGCTTTTATTCCCTTTTTTTGCAGCTGTTTCTAATCTATTTTTCCTAGCCGAAATTAATGCGATTTCCGACATAGAGAAAACCCCATTTAAGAGTATTAGAAAAAATATTATGAGTATTTCCAATGTTTAGATGATTCGTTTATATTTTTGATTCTTAGAATCTTGTTTTTGTGCAATCTTATTTTCATAGCCCAGATGGAAGTGAAAAGCCCACAACCATAAAAAATTAATTTTTCTTGTTATAAAAGAGCGACCAAAGGAAGCTCCTTTTGTGGCATAGAAAAACAGTTTTTTATGGCGAGGACTTGTAACGTACAGCTGGAGATTGCTCCTATAAATTATCGATAACCGCTGTTAATCTTTCTGTAATTTCTTGAATAGATCCTATTCCGTTTACAGCATAAAATTTATTTTGATCTTTATAATACCCCATCAAAGGAGCTGTTTTTTCGTTGTATTCTTGGTAACGATTTCTGATTTTGTCTTCGTCTTGATCGTCTATTCTTCCGCTAGTTTTTCCTCTTTCAAGCAGTCTTTCTACTAATATATTATCATCGGCTTCAAGGGCAATTGTTGCTGCAACTTCTGAACCAATTGTTGGTAAAAACGCGTCTAATGCTTGAGCTTGAGAAATTGTTCTTGGGTACCCATCAAATAAAATCCCGTTAGTATTTGGGTGTTTGTTCACCTCATCAATAAGCATTTTGGTAGTCAACTCGTCTGGCACTAAATCTCCAGCATCCATGTATACTCTTGCTTCTTTTCCTAAAGCGGTGTCGTTTTTTAAATTATAACGAAAAACATCCCCGGTTGAAATGTGTGTTAAATTGTATTTTTCTTTTAAAAACTCAGCTTGAGTTCCTTTTCCTGCTCCTGGTTTTCCAAATAAAACTATATTAATCATTCCTTTATTATATGTGGTTTTTACTATTTTATTTATTCTTTTAATTGATATACTTCGGGTAAGTTTCTGCCCAGACCATCGTAGTCTAGTCCAAAACCTACTATAAATTTATTTGGAATTCTAATTCCTATATAATCAATTTTAAGGTCCTTTTTGAAAGCATCTGGTTTGAAGAAAAGCGTTGCAATTTTAAAATGCTTAACATTTTGTTGTTTGAACAATTCTTTTAATTCTTCCAGAGTATTTCCGGTATCGATAATATCCTCTAAAACAATTACGGTACGGCCTGTCAGATCTTGATTCAGTCCAATTAATTGTTTTACCGATTCTGTAGAGGAAGTCCCTTCGTAAGACGCTAATTTGACAAAAGATACTTCGCAGGGTTTTTTATATAATTTTAAAAAATCTGAAACAACCATGAACGATCCGTTCAATACACCTACAAACACTGGCGTCTCGTCAAAAAAATCATCTTCGATTTGCCCCACCATTTTTGCAATTGCAAATTCTATTTCTTTGGCAGAAATAAACGGAACAAATTGTTTATCGTGTAGTTGTATCACAGTTTTATATTTTTAAAATATTTGGCAAAGATAGGGATTTCACTTTTGACTATTGATAATTGATTTGTACTTTTAAATCAAAAAAAACGGAGATGATACCTACTGAATTCCAAAAAAAATTAGAATATGTAACTGCCTATAGAATCAATAGGCAAAAATATGCTGATGAAGTCCTTGACAATCCGGAGCTTTTTCCTGAATTGATCCGACTGTGTTTTCAAGTTTCGGACAAGAATGCTCCTAAAGCTTGTTGGATTCTGGAATTTGTTTGTTACCAAAAATTAGAATGGATGCAAGAACATTTGGATTTTTTTTGTTCCCAAATTAAAAACCTAAAAGACGAAAGTGCGATACGAACTGTAGCCAAGGTTTGTCAGCTTTTAACCTTTTCTCATTATAAGAAAAAGGAAATACAGCTTTCCCCAAAACATTTAGATGAAATCATAGAAACCAATTTTGACTGGTTAATTAATGATACCAAAGTGGCTTCAAAATCATACGCGATTCGTACTCTATTTCTTTTAGGACATCATTATGATTGGATTCATCCCGAATTGAAAACCATAGTTACTAAAGATTTTCCTAATCATACTGCAGCTTACAAGGCTGTCGCCAAAGAAGTTTTAAAGAAAATAAAATAGCATTTTCCTATTCGATTAGGAAAAAGTATCTTTGCATATTCAAGGCAATCTGCCGAAGAAATAAAGTAAATACAATCACAATGAACTATTTTTCATCCCATTTCAAATTAGGCATACTTGGTGGCGGACAATTAGGTAAAATGCTATTATTTGACACCCGAAAATTTGACATCCAAACCTATGTACTCGATCCTAGTGACGAAGCTCCATGCAAAATAGCCTGCAATCATTTTTTTCAAGGCGACTTGATGGATTTTGAAACGGTTTACAATTTTGGAAAACAAGTAGATGTTTTGACTTTTGAAATTGAATTGGTGAATCTTGATGCACTAGAAAAATTGGAAAACGAAGGTCTAAAAGTATATCCTTCGCCAAAAACACTAAAACTGATACAAAACAAAGGTGTCCAAAAAGAATTCTATATAAAAAATAATATCCCAACCGCTCCTTTTAAGCGTTATGCAACATTGAAAGATTTAGTGGTTGATTTAGTTGATTCTAATATTCAACTTCCTTTTGTTTGGAAATGCACCGAATTTGGATACGACGGAAACGGCGTAAAAGTCATTCGACAAACTACCGATTTAGAAAATTTACCAAATGTTGAGTGTATTGCTGAAACGATGGTTCCTTTCAAAAATGAATTGGCCGTAATTGTTTGTCGCAATCCAAAAGGTGAAATAAAAACCTATCCAGTGGTTGAAATGGAGTTTCATCCTGAAGCCAATCAAGTAGAATATGTAATTTGTCCTGCTAGAATTGATGATAAAGTAGCCGAAAAAGCAAGAGCCATTGCATTGAATGTTTCGAAACAATTTAATCATGTTGGACTATTGGCTGTAGAAATGTTTCAGACTCAAGATGATGAAATCTTGGTAAATGAAGTAGCTCCTCGTCCACACAATTCAGGACATTATTCTATTGAAGCCAGTTATACTTCACAATTTGAAAACCATTTACGAGCAATTCTTAATTTACCATTAGGAAACACCGACAGTAAAGTAGCAGGAATTATGGTAAATTTGGTAGGAGCCGAAGGATTTTCTGGAGATGTCATTTACGAAAACATTGATAAAATATTAGGTTGGACTGGTGTTACACCTCACATCTATGGCAAGAAACAAACACGTCCTTTTAGAAAAATGGGGCATGTAACGATAGTAAACGAAGACATCAATATAGCAAGAAAAATTGCTGAGGATGTAAAGAATACGATTAGAGTGATTTCATAAATAATTAAAAAATTTAAAGATTGAAAAATTTAAAGATTGATGCAATAATTTTTAAATCTTTTCAATCATTTAATCTTTAAATAAAAATAAATGAGCAAAGTAGCCATAATTATGGGAAGCATTTCGGATATGCCGGTAATGCAAGACGCCATAGATATCTTAAAAGGATTTGATATAGCTGTAGAAGTCGATATTGTATCGGCACACAGAACACCCGAAAAATTATTTGATTTTAGCAAAAATGCCCATACTCGTGGTATTTCGGTAATTATTGCCGGAGCTGGAGGTGCTGCACATTTACCAGGAATGGTCGCTTCTATGTCTCCATTACCAGTTATTGGAGTTCCTGTAAAATCAAGTAATTCTATTGATGGTTGGGATAGTGTGTTATCTATTTTACAAATGCCTGGTGGAGTTCCCGTTGCTACTGTTGCTTTAAACGGAGCTAAAAATGCTGGAATTCTTGCTGCTCAAATTATTGGTAGTGCAGACAAAAACGTTTTAGACAAAATCATCTTATATAAAGAAGGATTGAAAGAAGCAGTTTATAAATCTTCTGAAAACCTAAATAAATAAAAAAAAGCTCCTAAATTTAGGAGCTTTTTTTGATATTGTTAATTCTAAACTCGGGGAAATTTAGGATTCGCAATAAATATTTTTTAATATAAATTTCTTTCAATTTGGGACAAAAAGAGCTTATAATTCAACAAAATTGATTAACATTGTTAATTAATTTTCGGCAAAAGTAGACAAATAATCGACAAAATACATGCTGTTTGTGAATTTTAACAAATTTTTCTTGTTTTTATTTTCAAAATAAAAAGTTATAAAGCTATAAAAACCAATTATTTGAATCAAAAAAGAACATAAAATCATGAATATACTACTTCAAAAATTTGACACCAAGCTAGACACGGCGCCATTTTCTAAAATAAAAAACGAAGATTATCTTCCTGCATTTCAAGAAGCAATTGTTTTGGCTAAAGCCGAAATTGACACTATTGTAAACAACACTGAAAATCCTACATTCAAAAATACCATTGAAGCATTATCGTATAGTGGAGATACTTTGGACAGAATTTCAAGCATTTTTTTCAATTTAAATTCGGCCGAAACCAGTGATGAAATGCAAAAAATCGCTCAAGACGTTTCTCCTTTATTAGCTGAATTTGGAAATGATGTTCGATTGAATGCTGATTTATTTGCCAAAGTAAAAACGGTTTATGAACAAATGGATTCTTTGAACTTAAATCCGGAGCAAACTACACTTCTAGACAAACAATACAAAAGTTTTTCCAGAAACGGAGCTAATTTACCAGATGACAAGAAAAATCAGTTAAGAGAAATTGACAAAGAATTATCTAAATTAAGCTTGCAATTTGGAGAAAATGTTTTGGCAGAGACCAATGCTTTTGAATTACACCTAACGGATGAAAAAGATTTAGCTGGTTTACCGGAAGGAACAATAGAAGCTGCTCGTTCTTTGGCGAAAGCCCAAGAAAAAGAAGGCTGGATTTTTACTCTGGATCATCCAAGTTATATTCCGTTTGTGACTTATGCAGACAATCGTGAATTGCGCAAAAAGTTAACTATAGCTTTTGGTGCAAGATGCTTTCAGAATAACGAATTCGACAATCAGGAAATTGTTCTAAAAATTGCCAAACTGCGTTTTGAAAGAGCTAATCTTTTAGGATATAAAACCCATGCACATTTTGTTCTTGAAGAGCGTATGGCCGAAAGCCCTGAGAAAGTATTATCGTTTTCTAATGATTTACTATCCAAAGCCAAACCTGCTGCGAAAAGAGAATTTGAACAATTATCCGCTTTTGCCAAAAAACTAGACGGTATAGAACAGCTTGAAAAATGGGACGGCGCTTATTATTCGGAGAAATTAAAACAACAATTATTCAATTTGGATGATGAAAAATTGAAACCATATTTCCAATTAGAAAAAGTATTAAATGGTGCTTTTACCATTGCGGGAAAACTGTACGGATTAACTTTTACTGAGATTTTCGACATTGATAAATACCATGAAGAAGTTACAACTTATGAAGTAAAAGATAATAACAACGAATTGATTGCTATTTTCTATGCCGATTTTTTCCCTAGAAAAGGAAAACGAAACGGAGCTTGGATGACTTCTTTCAAATCACAATACATTAAAGACGGTAAGAACGAAAGACCACACATTTCGAATGTTTGCAACTTTACAAAACCTACCGAAACCAAACCATCACTTTTGACTTTTAATGAAGTAACAACCTTGTTTCATGAATTTGGTCACGGATTACACGGCATGTTGGCTAACACTACATATCCGAATCTTTCTGGGACTTCTGTTTATTGGGATTTTGTAGAATTACCAAGCCAGATTATGGAAAATTGGTGCTATGAACCAGAAGCTTTGGCATTGTTTGCGCACCACTATGAAACTGACGAAATTATTCCGCAGGAATATGTACAAAAAATTAAAGAGAGCGCAAGTTTTCTAGAAGGAATGGCAACGATGCGTCAATTGAGTTTTGGTTTACTGGATATGGGCTGGCACGGACAAGATCCAACTGATATTACAGACATTAAAACTTTTGAAAATGAGCAATTTGCTTCTACCCAATTGTATCCTGATGTTACCGAAAATGCAATGAGCACCGCCTTTTCACATATTTTTCAAGGTGGATATTCTTCTGGATATTACAGTTACAAATGGGCCGAAGTATTGGATGCCGATGCTTTTGACTATTTTCAAGAGAACGGTATTTTTAACAAAGAAGTGGCCGAAAAATTCAAAGAAAATGTACTTTCAAAAGGTGGAACCGAACATCCTATGGTTTTATACAAACGTTTTAGAGGGCAAGAACCTAAACCGGATGCTTTATTAAAAAGAGCGGGGTTGGTTTAAAAGAATACAGAATTTAGATTTTAGAACGCAGATAGAAACCGAAGTAGAAATGCTTCGGTTTTTTTATTCAATTTAGAGCAATGATAAATTTACTTATCTTCGCACTTTTCAAATCTTAATCTTACAAAATCACGTCGTGAAAAAATATTTTAAAATAGCTCTTTATCTTGCAATTCTTGGATTGATTGCGATTGTTTCTGTAAATTATTATGTAAAATCATCAACCAAAACACGTATTTATTATTCGGTGAAGAAGACTCCAAAAAATAATATCGGAATTATTTTTGGAGCCGGAATTAATGGAGATCAGCCCAGTAAATATCTAAAAGATCGACTTGACGCCGGTATTTTATTGTATAAAACGAAAAGAATAAACAAAATTCTACTTTCCGGAGACAATGGTAGCGATGAACATGATGAATTAACGGTTATGAAAAAGTACTGTTTTAATCATGGAGTAGACACTACTAAAATCTTCATAGATTATGCCGGTTTCGATACCTACTCTACAATGTACCGCGCTAAATATATTTTTAAAATTAAAAGAGCAACTTTAATTTCTCAGAAATATCATTTAAACCGAGCCATTTATATCGGAAATAAACTAGGCATAAAATCCGTTGGTTTTTCTGCTAACAAAGGTGAATATCCTGGATATTATTATGTCTCTTTCAGAGAATATCTTTCTATTTTCAAATGCTTTTTTGATGTTTTAAGAAACCGTGAACCTCATTTTTTAGGAAATAGTATTGATATTAATGGAGCTTCAAATTATTCTAAAGACGATAAACGATAAAAAATAAAACCGAAACTGATCCTTTCGGTTTTATTTCGAAACAAACTTTCAATTATTTTTGAAAGTTTAAAAACTTTTGTTTACTTTTGAACTATGGAATTCAAAGAAGCAAAAAATAAATTCGTACAAACTTGGGGAGCATTAGGTTCTCAATGGGGAATTAATAAAACCATGGCACAGATTCATGCTTTATTAATGGTCTCAAACGAAGCAGTTTCTATGGAGGACATTATGGAGGAATTACAAATTTCTCGTGGAAATGCCAGCATGAACTTAAGAGCCTTAATGGACTGGGGAATTGTTTATAAGGAATTTAAAGCTGGAGAAAGAAAAGAATTCTTCACTGCCGAAAAAGATTTAGACGAACTAGCAGTAAAAATTGCAAGAGAAAGAAGCAAAAGAGAAATCAAACCTGCGCTTAAAATCTTAAAAGAAGTTTCGACTATTGAAGCGAAAGATTCGACTGAAGAAAAACACTTTGTTGATCAAACCACTAAATTGTATGACTTCGTTTTAAAAGCAGATAATATGTTAGACAAAATGACTGAATTCAATGAAAACTGGTTAGGAAAATTGGTTCTAAAAATCATGAAATAAAAAAATTTACCTTAAACTTTCAATTTTTTCTGAAAGTTTAGAAAATTAAAATATCAATCTATAAAATCCATAATTATGAAAACGCTAGAAAACCAAACTTTGCTTTATGATGAAGATTGTCCCCTTTGCGGCTTATACACAACTGGCTTTATAAAAAGCGGAATGTTGGATCAAAACGGAAGAAAATCATACTGTCAATTATCTCTTGAAGAACAAAATTTTATAGACTTAAAACGTGCTTCAAACGAAATTGCTTTGGTTAATAATGAAACGCAAACAGTAACTTATGGCATTGATAGTTTGATAAAAGTTATTGGTTTCTCTTTCCCATTGATTGAAAAAATTACAGCTATTAAACCCGTTTATTACATCCTAACAAAATTATATTCTTTTGTTTCTTATAATCGAAAAATAATCATTCCGGCTAATGCAAAAGATGAAAACAAATTTCAGTGTACACCAGATTTCAATTACAAGTATAGATTTCTATACATTGGATTTGCATTAACAATAACCACTTTTATCTTATTTGGATATTCTAATTTGATTCCAAATTTACCAAAAGCAAGTATCGCAAGAGAAATCATTTTAGCCTTTGGACAAATTATTTTTCAGAGTTTGTTTCTTTTAAAATTTGATAAAAAAACTATTCTAAATTACACAGGAAATTTAATGACCGTTTCTCTAATGGGTTCTTTAATTTTAAGTCCGATACTAATTCTAAATCAATTTATTCCTCTCCCAGAAAAGATAATTTTAGGTTGGTTTGGAGTAACCATCTTTATAATGTGTACTGAACACTTTAGAAGAGTTAAAATTTTAAAACTTCCTTTTTATCTATCTTACACTTGGATACTTTATAGAATTATAGCATTACAATTAATTTTAATTTTATAACAATGACAAAACTTATTATTGCAGCTGGAACTAGTTTTTTAGGACAAGTCCTGGTAAATCATTTCAAAAATAAATTTGACGAAATCGTAATTCTAACTCGAGGAAAATCACAAACAATTGATAGAATTAAGTATGTAAACTGGAATGCAAAAACTTTTACAGGTTGGGAAAATGAATTAGAAAATGCTACGTTTTTAATTAATCTTACAGGAAAGTCAGTTGATTGTCGTTATACCAAAGAAAACAAAAAAGAGATTTTATTATCAAGAATAGAAAGCACTAAAATTTTAAACAAAGCTGTCCTGAATTGCAAAAATCCACCAAAGCACTGGTTGAATTCATCAACTTCAACTATCTATCGATTTTCTTTAGACAAACAAATGGATGAAATAGATGGCGAGATTGGAAATGACTTTTCTATAAATGTGGCGCTGTCTTGGGAAAAAGCATTCTTTAAAACCGAAACTCCAAATACTTTAAAAACCGCTTTGCGAACTTCAATTGTTCTAGGAAAAAATAGCGGAGCATTTATCCCGTTAAGAACTTTAACAAAATTTGGTTTTGGAGGTAAACAAGGAAAGGGAAATCAGTTTATAAGCTGGATTCATGAAGAAGATTTTGCCAATGCTATAGAGTTCATTATTCAAAAAGAAATCACTGGAATTATCAATATTGTTTCTCCTGAACCAATTCGTAATTCTGATTTTATGCAAAAACTTCGAAAAGCTGTTGGCTTTCCTTTCGGAATTCCAATTAACAGTTTTCTTCTGGAAATAGGATCTTTCTTTATTCGAACAGAAACTGAGTTAGTATTAAAAAGCAGAAATGTGATTCCTAAAAAACTTTTAGAAAATGGATTTAAATTTAAGTTTGAAAATATAGATCAGGCTTTTCAAAATTTACTAAACAAATGACAACCATTCATCTCACAACAAAAATAAATGCTTCTCGAAAAACAGTTTTTGATGCCTCTCGAAATATTGACTTTCACCAGCTATCAACAAGTTCAACGAAAGAAAAAGCAATTGATGGAACAACTTATGGCTTAATAAATTTAAACGAAACGGTGACTTGGCGTGGCAAACATTTTGGTTTTTATCTAACTCATAAAAGCCGAATCACCTCTATGAATCTTTATGATTATTTTGTGGATGAAATGGAAGATGGAAAATTCAAATCTTTCAGACATGAACATTTTTTTAAAGAAGAAAATGGTATTACAATCATGAAAGACAAACTGCAATACGAAACGCCTTTCGGATTCATTGGAAAATTATTTGATATCTATTTTCTGAAAAAACATATTATAAATCTTCTTTTAGAAAGGAATAAAATTTTGAAAGAAGTTTCACAGAAGACTATTAGTTTATAAAAAAACAACCATCAGCCACCATAAAATCGGTACACTTTCTACCCAAAAGGAAGTATAATATTTAGACCTATTTGGATTTGCAAATACAATAAACAACATTAGCATGAGCACCATAATCAGATTAATAAAAAGATCATGGTAATTAAAAGTCGAAATAAAAAATTCCAAAATCCAAAACGGCATCAAAAGACTAAGTCCTAATATTTTAGTCCATTTTACACCAATTGTTTGCGGAACCGTCTTTAAATGAGGATCATCATTCGCTAAATCAATTATTTCGAAAACCAAAATCAATACAAAAACCAAAATAAACCGCTGAATACACTTTATAAAAAAATCAAATGCAAACGGAATTTCGGCATTTATTAAAGGTAAAACCAGAGTTGCTCCTACCCAACAAAGCGATACTATATAAATTTTTACTCCTGCCCAATTCCTTGCATTTTTCCTATTCGGAAAAAAAGGTAAGGTATAAAGTGCTGTTATGGCTAAAATCGCCATAGCGACAATTTGTGTAATTCGCTTTAAATGGAAAAAATAATATCCCACTAAAAGCAACGAAATAAAACTCAAAACGGCAATAATCTTCAATTGATTCCCAATCCGCTTTTTCTTCACCCGAACCAAAGCATCATATTTTACAAAATTATATCCTACAATTGTTCCAAAAAAAACGAACAGCGCCATTGACTTATCACACTGAATATTAAACACATGAAATGTAATTTGCACCAATGCAAAACAGGATAAAGCAACATGAATACTGCTGTTTATATAGAATCTGAGAACACTTTTTAAAACCTTCATTAGGCAAATTTAATCAATTGTTAATAAATCAATTCATTAGTTGAAAAATCTCCATAAAATCAAGTTAAAAAAAAGGATTATTAATAGATTAATATTTAATTTTGCGCCATAAAAAAAACAACGCTTTTATTTCTACACTAAATAGTCCTGATAGACTTTGGATCGAATATATTATGATTCATTAAACAATCAGGCATTTCCTTTAGACTTAAAAAAAAACATTAACTACACATGAAAACAGATTCTTTTGCTTTAAGACACATCGGGCCTAGAGAAACCGATTTACAACACATGTTAAAAACCATAGGAGTTGACTCCATTGAACAACTTGTTTATGAGACACTTCCAGATGACATTCGCCTTAAAGCACCACTTGCATTAGATCCATCGATGACAGAATATGAGTATTCAAATCATATTGCTGAGTTAGGTAGCAAAAACAAAATGTTCCAAACTTATATCGGATTAGGATACAATCAAGCAATCGTACCAGCGGTTATTCAAAGAAATATTTTTGAAAATCCAGGATGGTATACCGCTTACACGCCTTACCAAGCCGAAATTGCTCAAGGACGTCTAGAAGCTATTTTGAATTTCCAAACAATGGTTGTTGAACTTACCGGAATGGAAATCGCTAATGCTTCATTACTTGACGAAGCTACAGCTGCTGCTGAAGCAATGGCATTATTATTTGACGTAAGAACACGTGACCAAAAGAAAAACAACTCTAATAAGTTCTTCGTTTCTGAAGAAATATTACCACAAACGTTATCAGTTTTAGAGACACGTTCTACTCCTATCGGAATAGAATTGGTTGTTGGAAATCACGAAAACTTTGATTTTTCAACAGAATTTTTTGGTGCTATCCTTCAATATCCAGGAAAATATGGTCAAGTAAATGACTATACTTCATTCATCGCAAAAGCTGCTGCAAGTGAAATTAAAGTAGCTGTAGCTGCTGATATTTTGAGTTTAACAAAACTAACTCCTCCAGGAGAAATGGGAGCTGCTGTTGTTGTTGGAACTACACAACGTTTCGGAATTCCGTTAGGTTATGGTGGACCACACGCTGCTTATTTTGCTACCAAAGAAGAGTTCAAACGCTCTATGCCAGGAAGAATCATCGGGGTAACGATTGATACTAACGGTAATCGTGCACTTCGTATGGCTTTGCAAACTCGTGAACAACACATTAAACGTGATAAAGCGACTTCAAATATCTGTACTGCACAGGTTTTATTATCTGTTATGGCCGGAATGTACGCTGTATACCATGGTCCAAAAGGATTGCAGTATATCGCTGACAAAGTACATGCTTTGGCAGTTACATTAGCAAACGAGTTAGAGAAACAAGGTTTACAACAAACCAATACAGCTTTCTTTGATACTATCGTAATCAAAGCCGATGCTAAAAAAGTTCGTGCTATTGCTGAACAAAACGAAGTAAACTTTTACTACGTAGACGAAAATACAGTTTCTATCTCTTTGAACGAAACTACAAGTATTGCTGACATCAATAAAATAGCTGGTATTTTTGCTTCTGCAAACGGAAAACAAGCAACAAACATTGAGACTTTATCAGAGACTAATCATTTCCCAGAAGAATTAAACAGAACATCATCTTTCTTACAACATGATGTTTTCAACAAATTCCACTCTGAGACAGCAATGATGCGTTACATCAAAATGTTGGAGCGTAAAGATTTATCATTGAACCACTCTATGATTTCTTTGGGATCTTGTACAATGAAACTGAACGCAGCTTCTGAAATGTTACCATTAAGCAATGCACTTTGGAACAACATTCACCCATTTGCACCATTAGATCAAGCACAAGGATACCAAGAAATGTTGTCTAAATTAGAACAACAATTAAACGTAATTACTGGTTTTGCAGGAACAACTTTACAACCTAACTCAGGTGCACAAGGAGAATATGCAGGATTAATGGTAATTCGCGCATACCACCAATCTCGTGGAGATCACCACAGAAACATTGCTTTAATTCCATCATCAGCTCACGGAACTAATCCAGCTTCTGCAGCTATGGCAGGTATGAAAGTAATCGTAACTAAAACATTAGAAAACGGAAATATAGACGTAGATGATTTACGTGAAAAAGCAATTCTTCACAAAGATAACCTATCTTGTTTGATGGTTACTTACCCATCTACTCACGGGGTTTACGAAAGTGCTATCATCGAAATCACACAATTAATCCACGAAAACGGTGGACAAGTATACATGGACGGAGCTAATATGAATGCACAAGTTGGTTTAACTAACCCTGCAACTATTGGAGCTGACGTTTGTCACTTGAACCTTCACAAAACATTTGCAATCCCTCACGGTGGTGGTGGACCAGGTGTTGGACCAATTTGCGTAGCGAAACACTTAGTTCCTTTCTTGCCATCTAACCCAGTTATTCCTACTGGTGGAGATAATGCCATCACAGGTATTTCTGCAGCACCTTGGGGATCTGCATTAGTATGTTTAATCTCTTACGGTTACATCACTATGCTTGGAGCTGAAGGTTTAAAAGAATCTACAGAACGTGCTATATTAAACGCTAATTACCTTAAAGAAAAATTAAACGGTCATTACGATACATTATATTCTGGTGAAATGGGTCGTGCAGCTCACGAAATGATCTTAGAATGTCGTCCTTTCAAACAAAAAGGAATCGAAGTTACTGATATCGCTAAACGTTTAATGGATTATGGTTTCCACGCGCCAACCGTTTCTTTCCCAGTAGCAGGAACCTTAATGGTTGAACCTACTGAAAGTGAAAACTTAGAAGAATTAGATCGTTTTTGTGACGCTATGATTGCTATTCGTAAAGAAATCGAAGCAGCATCTATAGAAGATAGCAACAACGTATTGAAAAATTCTCCTCATACATTAGCTATGCTTACAGCTGAAACTTGGGATTTCCCATACAGCAGAGAGCAAGCAGCTTTCCCATTAGATTACATCGCCGAAAACAAATTCTGGCCTACAGTTCGTAGAGCTGATGATGCTTACGGAGACAGAAATCTAGTATGTAGCTGTGCACCTATCGAGGCTTACATGGAAAGCTAGGAATCTTAGATTTCAAAATATAGAAAAAACCCTTTCAGTAACTAAAAACTGAAAGGGTTTTTCATTTACAAGCATTAATAAGAAGCAAACCTTTACAAGTTTTCATCCTAATTCCTCCTGCTGTCCGCTGCACACGAGCGATAGCGAACTGACGAAGTAATTCCCAATTAACAAAAACTACGGCAAAAGCCTTTTTTTTTAAATCGGGAGATGCCGCTTCCATCAGGGCTATTTTACCCATTTTTATTTTCAAAACAGAGAATCAAAGTCGAAACAAAAACACAACTGCTTTACTCTTTTTCAATTTAACAAATGTATTCCTTAATAAACAAAATAGTTTATTTAAGAGTATACTCACAGCCTTTGCTATTTTCATTAAATTAAAGATAAAGTCTATCATTTAGCAATATCCAATGCGATATATTCAATAAATTTACAATAAATTCAATATTACACAATTATATGCATGCATAGTAATTATTTTGTTTTTTATACATTTTTTATAATTACTTTAGCCGACATATACATCTGGAAATTATCAAAAATGAAAATAAAAATAACTGGAATAGGAAGTTATATTCCTGAAAGAACAATTAGCAATACCGATTTTAGTGAACATGTTTTCTTGAACGAAGATGGCTCTCCATTTGCATATCCAAATGAAGTTGTAGTTAATAAATTCAAAAAGATTACGGGAATCGAAAAAAGAAGGTATGCCGAAGATCATTATACCGCTTCGGACCTGGCTTTTTTTGCATCTCAAAAAGCAATAGAAAATGCAGGCATAGATCCTGAAACTCTAGATTATATTATTTTTGCCCATAACTTTGGCGATGTAAAGCAAGGAACGAATCAATCTGATATTATTCCAAGTTTAGCAACAAGAGTCAAAAATAAATTACAGATAAAGAACCCAAAATGTGTTGCCTATGACATTCTTTTTGGCTGTCCAGGTTGGATAGAAGGCGTATTACAAGCCAACGCTTTTATAAAATCGGGTATGGCAAAAAAATGCCTTGTTATAGGTGGCGAAACTTTATCTCGTGTAGTCGATGCTCACGATAGAGATTCTATGATTTACTCTGATGGAGCTGGTGCCTCAGTTATTGAAGCATCAAACGATGAAACCGGAATGCTGTCTTATGAAAGCGCCACTTATGCTGCAGAAGAGGCTAACTTTCTTTTCTTCGGAAAATCATACAATCCAGAATTAAATCCAGACACCAAGTACATCAAAATGTACGGTCGCAAAATTTACGAATTTGCCTTAAGTCAAGTTCCAGCAGCCATGAAAAGCTGTTTAGACCAAAGTGGCATTGCCATTGGCGAGGTCAAAAAAATCCTTATTCATCAAGCCAACGAAAAAATGGATGAAGCCATAATTCATCGTTTTTATAAATTATACGATCAAACCCCTCCAAAAAACATTATGCCTATGAGCATACATGAGCTAGGAAATAGCAGTGTGGCTACGGTTCCTACTCTTTATGATCTACTTATTCGAGGAGAAATTAAAGATCAGGAAATCAATAAAGGTGATGTAGTTATATTTGCTTCTGTAGGGGCAGGAATGAATATCAATGCCTTTGTTTATCGATATTAAGAATACCCCCTGTATGTTTTTTTGAAGCCTGCTTTCTTTTTTATGGAAGTGGGCTTTCTTTTTGGAAACAAAATACCAACAAACCCAAATCTGAATAAGATATTTTTGAGCAAAAAGATGACCGCAAATTCGCCAATTTATATTTTTCAAAATTAGAATTTCTGAATTGTAAAAGACAATGTCTTTCAATTCCTTTAAGAACTGATAAATCATCCGAAAAGTGACTAAAAATTTGCGAATTTGCGGTAAAAAAAGCATGTATTTACTTTCTACAAATTTGAAATTACAAACCGTATAAGAAACAGAATCTTTATATTTGCAAACTCTAAAGCGAACGCGATAGTTAAAATAAAAAAACATGTACGAAAAAACATTTCCAAATAAAAGATTCAAACATACTTTAGAATTTTTAAAAAAGCATATCTCAACCTCTGAAACCATATTAGATTTGGGTGTAGAAAATCCCTTTTCTGCAATCATGAAGAAAGAAGGTTTCACTGTAAAGAATACTACTGGAGAAGATTTAGACGTGAATCAAAGTGTTTTTTCAGAAGGCAAGCAAGATGTTGTTACTGCTTTTGAAATTTTCGAACATTTACTCAATCCGTACACTATTCTAAACGAAATACAATCAGATAAACTATTAATATCAATTCCTTTGCGACTTTGGTTTTCATCTGCCTACCGCAGTAAAACTGATATGTGGGATAGACATTACCACGAATTTGAAGATTGGCAATTAGACTGGTTATTAGAAAAAACAGGTTGGAAAATCATCGACAGGGAAAAATTTACCCATCCTGTTAAAAAAATTGGATTTCGTCCGTTTTTGCGATTTTTCACTCCTCGATATTATATTGTTTACGCAGAGAAAATCAAGAATTAAGATTGCTGATTAATGGTTTCTGATTTTTGAATTTTAACTAACGCTTTAAAACAAATCGTTGATCTAAAATCTAAAAATCTAAAATCTAAAAATTTTTAAATGAACTACTACATCGTAATACCTGCTTATAACGAAGAAGCTTTTATCGCTTTGACTTTGCAATCCTTGGTATCGCAAACTGTTTTGCCAAAAAAAGTTGTGGTTGTCAATGATAATTCTACGGATAAAACTGCCGAAATTGTTTTGGCTTTCGCCAAAGACAATCCGTTTATTACCTTAGTCAATAAAACATCCGAGACAATTCATTTACCAGGAAGCAAGGTAATTCAAGCCTTTCATAAAGGTTTTGAGACTTTAGATAATGATTATGATGTTATTGTAAAATTAGACGGAGATTTAATTTTTCCTCCCAATTATTTTGAAACTATAATCAATCATTTTAAATCGGATTCAAGAATCGGTATGGCTGGTGGATTTTGTTATATCGAAAAAAATGGAGACTGGATTCTGGAAAACTTAACTGACAAAGATCACATTCGTGGTGCATTGAAAGCGTATCGTAAAGAAACATTTCAACAAATTGGTGGCTTAAAACCGGCAATGGGTTGGGATACGGTTGACGAATTGCTTTGCAAATACTACAATTGGAAAGTCGTTACCGATACCTCACTGCATGTAAAACACCTTAAACCAACAGGTGCCAGTTATAACAAAACTGCACGCTATAAACAAGGAGAAGCTTTTTACACCCTTGGATATGGTTTTTGGATTACAGCAATTGCATCGGCAAAACTAGCAATGATGAAGAAGAAACCACTTCTGTTCTTTGATTACATTAAAGGATTTTGGAAAGCCAAAAAAGCCAAAACACCATTATTGGTTACAGAAGAGCAGGCTCGTTTCATTCGAAACTACCGTTTGCAAAAAATGAAACAGAAACTTTTCTAATGAAAAATATTAACCCATAACTTATAACTCATAACAAGTTTGTAATTTAGCCCATATTCTATATCACTATGATGCTCATTCGCTATACATCCCAGATCGGAAAATATTTTTTAATGTGGAAAGAAATTTTTAACAAACCAACAAAATGGTCTGTTATGAAAGGTTTAATCTTCAAAGAAGTAGAAGATTTAATTATCGATTCCTTGGGAATTGTTGCCTTCATATCTTTCTTTGTTGGTGGAGTTGTTGCCATCCAAACGGCTTTAAACCTAACCAATTCCTTTATACCTAAATACCTCATCGGATTTGCTACAAGACAATCTATGATTTTAGAATTTGCCCCAACTTTTATGTCTATTATTATGGCTGGGAAAATGGGTTCTTTCATTACATCAAGTATCGGATCTATGAGAGTTACCGAGCAAATCGATGCTCTTGAAGTTATGGGAGTTAACTCTTTAAATTACTTAGTTTTTCCCAAAATAATTGCTTTAATGATCTATCCATTTTTGGTTGGTATTAGTATGTTTTTGGGAATTTTTGGCGGATATGTAGCTACTGTATATGGTGGTTTTGGAGCTGATATTGACTTTATCGATGGATTACAAAGAGATTTTAATACTTTTCATATATTTTATGCTTTTCTAAAGACTTTTATATTCGGAATGTTCTTGGCTACCATACCTTCCTTCCATGGCTATTATATGAAAGGTGGAGCACTTGAAGTTGGTAAAGCCAGTACTGTTGCATTTGTTTGGACATCTGTGACTATCATTTTGATGAATTACGTATTAACCCAATTACTTTTAACTAAATGATCGAAATAAAAAACATAGAAAAATCATTTGGCGGTGTCAAAATCCTTAAAGGGGTTTCTGCTGTTTTTGAGGCTGGAAAAACCAATTTAATTATTGGTCAGAGTGGATCAGGAAAAACGGTTTTATTAAAATCATTACTAGGAATTCATTCCCCAGAAGCAGGAACTATTTCGTTTGACGGCCGAATCTACTCCGAATTAAACGCAGACGAGAAAAGGGAAATACGTACCGAAATTGGAATGCTTTTTCAAGGCAGTGCTCTTTTTGACAGTATGACTGTTGCCGAAAACGTGGGTTTCCCGCTGAAAATGTTTACCAACGATAGTAACGATAAAATTCAAAAAAGAGTTGATTTCGTTTTAAAAAGAGTAAATCTTATTGGAGCCCATAAAAAAATGCCTTCGGAGATTTCTGGTGGTATGCAAAAAAGGGTTGCTATTGCACGTGCCATTGTAAACAATCCAAAATATTTATTTTGTGATGAACCTAATTCTGGATTAGACCCTAATACTGCCATATTGATTGATAATCTTATCAAAGAGATTACAGAGGAATACAACATTACTACGGTAGTAAACACCCATGACATGAACTCTGTAATGGAGATTGGAGATAAAATTGTATTTCTTAAAAATGGTCTTAAAGCTTGGGAAGGAACCAATCAAGATGTTTTCCTAACCGACAACGAAGCAATTGTAGAATTTGTTTATTCATCCAATTTGTTCAAGAAAGTTAGAGAAGCTTATTTAAAAGGGTAATCTTCAAAAAAAAGAAAAAGGTAGAAATTGTTTTAAAAACATTTCTACCTTTTTCTTTTATAATAAGTTCCTCTAACTATTGTAACTGAGAAACGATACCCTTTATTTCCTGTTCTTTACTTTTTGGATAAATCAACAAAATCGAGTCCTTATCTACAATGATATAATCATCTAGACCATCAACAATTACTTGTTTTCCTATGGCAGTTCTAATCATGTTGTTTGATGCATTTTGTAGTAATACCGTTGCATTTACTACCGCATTATTATTATCATCTTTTGGTAGTTTTTCATGCAATGCTCCCCATGTTCCTAAGTCATTCCAATCAAAAGTAGCAGGAAGTACATACACATTTTTAGCGTTTTCCATTATGGCATAATCTATAGAAATATTGGTCGCTTTAGGATAATTTTCTTGAATAAAAGCATTTTCTTTATCTGAATTATATACCTCATACCCTTTCATAAAAAGAGCATACATATCTGGCTGAAATTCTTCAAAAGCCTTCAAAATTGATTGCACACTCCAAATAAAAATTCCGGCATTCCATAAATAATTTCTGCTTTGAATAAATCGCCTTGCGGTTTTAAAGTCTGGTTTCTCTCTAAACTGAACCACTTTTTTAATAGAACGACTATCTAATTTATCAAATTCGATATAACCATAGCCTGTATTAGGAGCTGTTGGTAAAATCCCTAATGTCATCAAGGTTTCTTCCCTTTCGCATAAATCAAAAGAGCGCTGTAAGTTGGCCACAAACTGCATCTCATCCTCGATCCAATGATCACTTGGCGCAACAACCATTACTGCATTTGGATTTATTTTTTTAATCTTTAATGATGCATATAAAATACAAGCCGCTGTATTCCTCATAGCTGGTTCTAAAACAATTTGATCTTGTTTGACCAATGGCAATTGTTCCAGAATCAAATCATTGTAGCTCTCATGAGTCAGAATCAAGATATTCTCTTTCGGAATAATTTGTGATAGTCTACTAAATGTTTTTTGAATTAAGGTTTCACCTGAACCCAACATATCATGAAACTGCTTTGGAAATTCTCTCGTACTTACTGGCCAAAATCGAGAACCGATTCCGCCTGCCATCAATATTGCGTAATAATTTTTGTTCATTTTAATTTTCTTTAGTTCACTCTATAATGAACATTTTTACCCAGGCAATAGTTCTACCTCAGCATTTGGGTTAAATAAATACAAACGCCCAGTGCTTACTTCTAAGCATTCGTAACGTTTGGTTCGTATGGCAATTTTTTTAAAAATCTTTCCGTTAGGAATTCTAAAAATTCCTCCATATGGTATTTCAAAGATAAAATTTTTATCATTTGGTTTGTCATACTGTTTTAGTGCCAATGCTAATGTTGCATCGGTATCGCTGCTTGCCGTAGGATTTCTGAAATGCCTAGCTAACAAAGGCAGCAAATCATTCGGGAAAATCTCTGGCCTAATAAAAGGCACCATCATTCTCTGAAAAGAATGTTTCCATTCCCCACCATGCGGTTTTATATTTCTTCCAAATTTTTCGAAAGCAACTAAATGCGATATTTCATGAATTAGCGTAATTAAAAACTTGTATTTATTGAGACTCGAATTAACCGTAATTTCATGCTTCCCATTCATCCCTTTTCTATAATCCCCATGACGTGTTTGTCTTTCATTGACAATTTTAAGGTGCACCTGATGCGTAACAATCAGATCAAAAACTGGCTTTACGGCATGTTCCGGCAAATATTTTAAAAGAGTTTCTGGCAAAATTGATTATGAGTTATAAATTATGAGTTAAGAGTTTTTTTTGAAGTTATTATTATGCTTCTTATTATTTTTAGAACCTCGTTACTTTGTTGATGAATGGAATTAAATTCAATTTCTGAAATATAATCTGTTTCTTTCAAAAGCTCAAGCCAATACATAGTTTCATCGCATTCTTTCTGTGAGATCGATAATTTATGAATAAAATCAGCCTTACTTTGAGCATTTATAGCTTCACGAACATTTGCTCCCACTGAAGTTACAGAACGTAAAAATTGTTTACTCATTACAAATTCTTTCTTTTCAGAAATCAAATATTTATAAAAATCAACGCCTCTTTTTGCTAACTCAAAACTTTTATTCTTAATAATGCTTTCATTCATAATTCATAACTCACAATTCATAATTTCTATGGGTTCGTAGAAGAAACTTGCAGCACTTTACCGTTAAAGTATTTATTTCCCGTAAGGGTAAATTCATAAATATAATTGGCCATTTCACTAGCCGAAAGTGGTGCTTGATAACCTGGAAATGCTTCTTGCAGCATTTCGGTCTGAACAGAGCCCAAGGCCAAAACATTAAAAGAAATTCCTTGCTCTTTATATTCTTCAGCTAATAATTCAGATAAAGTAATTACAGCTCCTTTACTAGAACTATAAGCTGCCAATCCTGCAAATTTGAGGCTTCCTTGAATACCGCCCATAGAACTAATTGTTACTACGTGACTGCCTTTTTGCAAATAAGGTAAACAAACACGAGTAAGATTAGCTACTCCAAAAACATTTACTTTATATATATTTTCGAAATCATGCTGTGTCGTTTCCGAAAAAGGTCTTAATAACAAACTTCCCGCATTATGAATAATAGCATCTACTTTTTTCCAAGTGCTGGAAAGAAAATCGTTTACTTGATCCAGCTCTATTTCGTTAGACAAATCAACCGAAAGACAAGTAATATTTTCATGAGAAACCAAATCGTGGTGTGTTTTTCTGGATAATGCAAGCACTTTATGTCCTGCATTCGCAAATTGCAAAGCCAATTCAAATCCTATTCCCCTACTTGTTCCTGTAATAATTATATTTTTCATTCAAGGATAATATTTAATTGTGAAATCCTAGCGATTTCATGTAGCAAAAATAAACAAAACCAACAAAAGAGGCACTATTTTAAATAAACGGATTTATGACAATATAAAAAAACGTGGCTACTTTATTTTATTTATTTTTGCAAAGAAATATACCAACTCAGAATTTAAAAAAGATGATTGATAACATACAATTTGAAGTAGCAAAAAATACAGACATAGAAGGTGTACTGGCATTACAGGATATTTATTTGGTATCGAATATGACTGAGGAAGAAAAGTCATCCGGATTTGTTACAACCCCTTTTTCTGTTGAGCAACTTCAAGAGGTAATTAGTCAAGAAGGTTTGTTTATTGCCAAAGACGACAATAAAATAATCGCTTATATTTTTGCAGCAAGCTGGAACTATTTCAGTCAGTGGGCTATTTTTAATCACATGACTCCTATGCTTCCTGGGCTTTCATTCAAAGATTTTAATCTTACTGATACTAATACTTTTCAATATGGTCCTATTTGCATAGACAAAAAATACAGAGGTAAAGGCTTAATTAATCCTTTCTTTGAATTTATGCGAATTCATCTTATGAAACGTTTTCCAGTAAGCATTACTTTCATCAACAAAACCAATATTCCTTCTCAAAAGGCACATATTGAAAAATTGAAATGGTCTGTTATTGGCGATTTCCAATTCAACAATAATAACTATTTCGTTTTGGCTTATGATATGAATCAGCCGGTTCAATAAATAATCTAGCGAAGATATTTTTTATAGACTTTAAAAGTTTGGACGATAGCCAAGACTACAAAAAACAACGGAATACCTATTGGTACAATGTATTTTGAAAAAGGAATTGTGTTTTGGGATAAAGAATCTAATAAAACTATTACTGCCAGCATCCCGAAAAATGTACCCACTAAAGTGCCAAAAATATAATGGAACTTAAGTTTATGCTTCAGTGATATATGATTGGCATTCATTAAATACAAATTCCAAGCCATCCAAAACGGTATTTGAAGAAAATTCAATCCGCACAATACCATTCCGATTAAAAAAGGAGAATACTGAACATAATCCTCTAAGTAATTATGCTCTTCTACCGTTTGATTAGAATGAGCATAAAACAAGTAGGCTAATAACAAAAGGAAAAACACAGCAAAAAAATCAATGCACTTCATTAATTTCTTGTTATCCATTAGTTGGTTTGCAAAAATCACTGTAAAATAAATTACAATTGCTTCAATAACAATCACCCCCAACAAATAAGAAACCAAGGAATTTAATCCAAATTTAGAGAAGACCTCAACTCCTATAATATTCAAATATCCAAGAGGTAGAGATCCTACAAAGCTCACAATAAATCCAACTATTATATTTTTAAGAGCTTTCATTTTATTTAAAAACTAACGATTCTACGGCTTTGCTTTTGATGCAAACGGTATTCTTTCATTCCTGCTTTGTGTGTCAAATAAGGGAACCCCATTTGATGATTGGCCGCGCTTATCTCATACATGTATGTAATGTGTCGGGCAAGTTCCTTCCATGCAAAAAACAAACTATGCCTAGGGTCATAAATATGTGTTGGTTCACTCGCAGCACCATTCAATTCTACAACAGAGAAATTTTTCCCTTGCTCTAATGCTTCAAACGTATCATACATAATATCTAATCTCCCAAAGTGAAAACCTGGTATTTGCAGACACATTTCATTGAAGGAAGCTGTAAGTTCTGGTGTTATCCTATGGCTCCCGTCTAGAAATTTAGCCCCACGAGCGTGATTCCCGTACGGTACGAGATTTATTTTTTCGCCCATAGGCAAAACTTTCAGTAACTTATTTCCGTATTCTTTTTTTAGCGCTTTTAACTGTAGTTCGTATCTAGCATTTTCTTTTATTAATTCTTCAATAGTTGCTACGCCATTTCCGGTAATGATTAAAAATTCCTTTGCTACAATACCTGTAATTCGTCCTTCCTTTTCGTGTGGATATCGAACATAAAAAATACCAACCTCATTTTCATACGGAATCAAATCTTGTACAATAAAATCAAAATCTGCTTTATCTATATACTGCTTTAAATCAGCTGGAGTTTCTATTTTTTTCACAGCAGAACCTCGCAAACCAATATCTGGTTTGGCAATAAAAGGATATTTAATCCCTGAATTTTCAAGTATTTTATTTATTTCATCAATAGTAGTTCCGACTTTTACCAGTTCTGTTTTTGGATAATACTGTTGTGGAATCAAATTATAAATTTGTTTTTTACTATCCATAATAAAGCCTCCATTTTTGATGGTCGGGTTGGAAGCACTAAAGAAAAAAATAGATTTGGCTTTTATCGAATAATAGGCCCAAAGAAAATATATAGGTACATATACCATCTGAAAAGGCCAGTATTCCCAATGGGTCAATTTGTGAAAGAATAGTTTCAAGAGTTGTATTTAAGATTAATTTTTATTGGATTTTATTTCGGTAATTGAAATTCAGAATGCCTACAATTAAATAGAAATAAATGTTTTTGAATATTTTTTGGATGCAATCAAATCCAGATGATGAATCATTACTTTGTTTTTTTCAATGACTGTTTGTGTAATACTCAATGTTTTCAATTCATTGTTTCTATTTATAACCAAACCATGTTCGTTATTATCAGCTTCGGTATAACGATGAAAATGTAGCATCTTGTCTTCTGTAATTTCTGGATTGGAATCTAAGAAAGCATAGAACCATTTCGAACGTTGTTCTCTAATCTCCTTTGAATACAAGGTTGATGAAGACCAAACATAATTTTTATCAGTTTCTAAACTTACCTTTGATTTTTCGGCTCCGTTCCAACGCAATTGATAAAGCTGTTTATCCTGAAATAGTACTAAAGTAAAGGGTTCTATCCTCTCTAAATCAATTTCGTTCCAAAACTCTTTTGGCGAAACACTACCAATCATATCAAGAACAATCAAACCTCTACTTTTTCGATAAGGCAATTCTAATTGATGCTTTTCAGCGGCTCCATTGAGCAAGACCAAAACAGTACCATTTTCATCAACAACATACCAAGTTCCACCTGCTTTGGGATCTTTGGGATAAATTATATTTTTCCCGTTCAAGGTGTAATTCTGAGGCGGAATTGCATCAGGTCGGATTACTTTTTCATCACGATTTGAGGTAATGATAATTTTATCATTAGTGCTAACAAAACTTACTGTACACATTGTTTTCTGTATTCGACTGTAGAACGGGCTACTCCAAAATTTTCATGAACTGCTACGTTTTCAAATTTTAAAATTGCCACTTTAATTAATGCTTGATGATGGATGCAATGCTCTAGATTATATAGCAATTCTCTGTAATAATTACTTTGAATCTTGATGGCTGTTCCATCAATCATTTGTTCCAATTCGAGTTCTTTATTTTCTTTCTGAATACTGTTTTTGACATCAAAAATCTTTTGAATAGCAAAATCAGTATTTGTTTGAATCAATACGTTTCGCTCTCTTTTATCATAATTCACAGTTCCTGAATCATAATTCTGATTCAGACATTGAAACATTTCAACTATATGCCGAGTATGTTCTCCTATGCTTGCACCGCTCAATTCATAACAAGATTTTGAATATTCTTTTTCAGACAATTGATTTAACAAATCAACCAACTCGTCTAAACTATTATTTATAGATGGAATTAGCATATTATAGTTTTAGTTTTAAAATAGTTTTTATTTTACTTTTATTCCAATAAATCAATGCAATACAACAAAGAAAAGTAATTATTGCTAAAATAAACAACTCCCCTCCATCATTTTGTACATTAATTCCTAATACAAAAAGATGCGAAAAAATAGCTCCAAGCATAACTCCTGCTCCTATTAAAGCACCTAATAAAGTAGTTCGAGGAATCAGGATTAAAACAGCAGCAATCAGCTCGACTACTCCAGAACCAATTCTACCATACGGTTCCATTCCTAAAGTAGAAAAAATATAAACACTTTCTTCGGCACCTGTGAATTTAAAATACAACGTTTGCAACAAAATGATTGCTGCCGTTAGCCGAAATACCCATATTAAAATTAACTTCATCATGTTTTCTTATTTTAAGATTTTTTTCCAATTTGCATCCGCTTTTGCTTTCAAGCTAACCTCATCTTTATTCCAACTTTTTAAGGTATTGTTGAAAAAAGCATTATAGAACAAAAACAGTTTCCCGTCTATAATTTTGAATGTCTCAGGATTGATTTCGACTTTTTCTCCTGAACTTCCCATCGCGTAAGCACACCAACCACCGTATTGTGGCTCGTAAGACGCAGCATTTTTCACAAAAAGATCTTTGTTTGCAACCGATGAAAATTGATATGTTACTCCTTCATAAGTTGCGATTAGTTCTTTCTTGCCTTTTAGAGCTTTTCCTTGTTTAAAGTAAGCTACGGGATCATAACCTTGAATGGCTACTTTTTTTTCTAAATTAAATTCAGCTGTTCTTTTAGAAACCGTTTGAGCCGAAATCGACATTGTTACCAATGCGATGATTAAAGTTAAAAGTATCTTTTTCATAATATTTATAAGTATTAGTATTAAAACAAAATTTTATATTGAAGTGCCAAGACAAAACTTCTAGTCAATCCGTCTGGTCTAATATCCCTGACAACAAAAGGAGTCGCAACAGAAACTTCTATACTTTGTTGTTTGTTAAGATTATAAGTGCTTATCAGATTTCCGTTTATAGTCAACCCTTCTGAGCCTACATAATTTTCTCTTATGCCATAAATATTTTCAAAACTATCTTCGCCAAGATGATAAATAAATAAGACATTGGGTTTGAAACTAAATTTTTGATTTTTTGTGTTTAATGTATATGTTGTTCTAAACAAAGCGTCCGATTTTCGTTGGAATAAATTAGTTGTTGGAAAATCATCTGTCCCCGAATATTCTTTGAAATAGGAATTTTTGTTAATATTAAAAACCGGAATTTGAACTGCAACATTAAAATCCCATTGACTGTATTTAAAATTAGTTCCCAAAAGCAAATCAAATGTTCCCAAACTTGATTGATAATCTAACGGAAGCGAATAACCGTTAATCTTCAAATTAGAGGATGTAAATGGGAATTTCCACCCAAATAATGTGCTCCATTGTTTCTTGTTCTTCTCTGGAAAAGTATATTTCCCAATCAAAAAAGCATCGCCAAATGCTGCTCGTGTACCAAAACTTCCAGTTGCACTAGAAAAAGTAATCTTTGTACTCAATGCAAATTTTTCATTAAACTGTCGTGTATAAGAAACAAAAGGAGAAAAATATTTCACATCCGATTCTCCTGCACCAAAAATGGCCGCAACTTCTATATTGTTTTTCAACTCTTTTGCTGTTGGGTGAAAACCATTCCCGATGGAACAAATCCCTGCATCGCTACAACCCTGCCCAAAAGCAAAGACCGAAATCAAAAACGCACTACTGACTAAAAATATCTTCTTCATCATTATTCATTTGGAGTTAATTCAGCAACTGCAAACAAATGATTGTATTGCTGACAATGGATAAGAACAAATGGATATTGTTTTAAATCTATCCCTTTCGGAAGAACATATACGGTCGAAGCATTCAAATTTCCTAAATTGACAAACTCTGTTGGTGTATTTGATTTTGATAAATACACTTTCAAATCTGGTCCGTTAGAAATACTAAAATCTACTAATCTTAATTTGTATTCACTATTTTCAGAAAAAATTTTCACACCTCCATTAACCGTTATACTGGAAGTGGGAGCGAAAACACCTTGCTTTTTAAGCATAGATGTTTGTTCATCAATCATAGCCGAAGGGACATCACCTGTAAGACTACCTTCTTGCTCGCAAGAATAAAGCAATCCCAAAAAGGTGAGTAGCAAAAATTTATTTTTCATATTGATTTTTTTTATAAACCAAAGGTAAATCTATATGAAAATGGTAATTGTCGGCTATTTTACAGTTCGATCAAAATAGTTTAAAAATTATAGTTTTGTAATATCTGTAATAATTATTTCTTTACGATTGTAAACCAATAAGTCTTTGGTTTCCATCTCGTTCAGCAATTGAGTGGCTGTTTGTCTGGAGGTACAAATAATCTGAGCAATATCATTTTGGGTCAGATAATTTTCAATAACCACTTTATTGTCGATGCGTTTGCCTTCCCTCTCGGCCCAATCTTTTAGAAATTGATACAATCTGGTTTTGGCATCTTTAGAAATTAGATTGGCATAACTATTCTTGATTCGCTTCATTTTCAACCCCACGAACTTGGTATATGATAAGGCTAAGCTAGGGTTCTGAAGTAATAAATTTTCAAAATCAGACATTAGGAAACTGCAAATAACTACATCATCCGAGAGCACTTTAGCATATTCATTAGATTGAGTATCATTCTCAAGTGTCAATTCCCCAAAGAGATCTCCTTTTTGAATAATGTCTTTAATAGTCTCGTTCCCTTCTTCATCTACAGCAACAATCTTGATACTTCCTTTTTTTAAAAGAAAAATCCTTGGTACATCCGAATTAGAGAAATAAATAATTTCACCTTTATTGGCTTTTTTAAATCCTGTGACGATGCACAATTGTTTGATTTGCGACATGCTTAATGTCCAAAATAATTTGTGATCCCGTAGGTACCAATATTTTAATTCGTCGTACATTGAGTTTGTTATTAGCTTATGTAAAATTAAGTAAAGCTGTATTAAAAAAAAGGGTTCTACCCAGAAAATTGGAAATCCAAGTATAGATATATACTATTCTTCAAAGGACAAATTTAGTTATGCGATTACCATTATTGAATTTATAGTGTGTAGAATCACAAATATTCTCTCATAAATCAGAGCAATTCTTGCTAAAATGACTTTCAATTAATTCGATGATCGCAATTACTAAATAATCAATACTTTACAATAAAAAATAATTTATCATCTCAAAAATGTGTTCGAACACAATTTCTGGTATTTTTATTGTTTACTAAAAATATAATCCATAGTTTCGTGATACTATTGCCCTTAGAAAGTAATAATCAAAAAAAAAATGGTTCGAGCTTTTTTTGCCTCTTAACTACTCCTTTTAGATTGTTTAAAAAGAATGAAAAAGAAAAAAATCATAAAAAAATGAGACAAATAGTACTTCTTTTAATCACCACCATATCATTTCATTCTATTTTCAGCCAAAGAAACAGTAGCCCTGAACTTCCTGTAAATAAACTTGTATTGCAAGCCCCCATCAATAATTGGGATGAGGCTATCCCATTAGGCAACGGGTTAATGGGTGGTCTTTTGTGGGGTGAAAATAACATCATTAGATTATCACTGGATCGAGGGGATTTATGGGACGAAAGAATCAATGGCGAACCTAACTGGTGGAAAAAAAATACATACAAAAAAGGAGTAGAATTTATCAATCAAAATAAACCCGAATTAGTAAATGACTGGTGGAATATTCCCTATGATGGCGTGACGCCTACAAAACTACCCGCAGGTCGTGTAGAAATACAATTACCTGCTACAGAAATCGTTAAAAATTTCGAATTAAATTTGGCTTCCGCCGAAGGAATTGCCAATTTCCAATCCAATTCGAATATTAAAGTTATTTACAGTGCCACAGAACCCGTTATATTACTTTCTATAAACGGAATGAGTGTGAATGCTCTCCATCTATTAAGTACTATGGATGTGTTTCGAAAAAATAGTAAGGTTCAAGCTGGACCTTCAAGCGGTGGCACTATGGAGAAATTAGGCTATCCAGAAGCTGTAAAAGGAAGCTCAAAGACTGCACAATGGTATACCCAAGAAGCTGCGAATGGACTAAAATATTGCGTCTACGCACAATCAAAACAACTTAAGAACAATACACTTCTAGCGATAACCATCACTTCTACCAACGATAGCCCAGATTTTCTTTCACTGGCGAAAACGAGATGTGAAAACGCTTTAAACAAGGATTATGCCCTAATTTTAAATAAACACAAACAATGGTGGAAGCAGTTCTGGACAAAATCTAGTGTTAGTATTCCCGATGAAGCTGTACAAATGCAATACAATTTGGCACAGTATTTTTATGGTTCTGCTTCTCGGATTGATTCCCCACCAATGCCTCTTCAAGGTGTATGGACTGCAGACAATGGTTCGCTACCTCCTTGGAAAGGTGATTATCATAATGATCTCAACTCTCAAATGATCTATATGGGTTATCAGGAATCTGGCCGTTTTAGCGAAGGGAGTTCATACATCAATTATTTATGGAATCGCCGTCAGGTTTTTAAGGATTTTGCCAGAGATTTTTATCAGATTGATGGTTTAGCTTGCCCAGGAGTGATGTCCTATTCCGGTCAACCATTGGGAGGATGGGGTCAATACAGCTTGTCCCCTACCATGAGTGCTTGGAGTGCACATCTTTTTTACTTACACTGGCTTTACACTGCTGATGACAATTTTCTAAACGAGAAAGCTTATCCTTGGTGCTCTGGCGTGGGCGAATGCATGTTGGGATTACTCAAGCCTGATAAAAAAGGAATATTAAAACTACCGTTATCTTCATCTCCGGAAATCTTTGATGACAGCCCTAAAGCCTGGCTGCAACCTAACAGCAATTACGATTTGATGTGTCTGAAAATGTTATTCCTCTCTTTGAATGAAATGGCAATTGCCAGCAAAAAATTTACTGAGGCTGAAAAATGGTCAAAAGCCGCAGCAGCATTAGGAGATTTCCACACCAAACCTGATGGCACCTTATTAATTGATGCTGTAACTGAATTACCAGAAAGCCATAGACATCTCTCTAATATTATTGGACTATACCCTTTTAATCTGACTACAAAAGAAGGTGGAGTAACCGATGAAAAAATCATAACTGCCAGTTTAAAAAATTGGGAAACAAAAGGAACTAGTGAATGGTGTGGATATACTTTTTCATGGATGAGTTGCATGCAAGCAAGAGTAGGAAATGCTGAAGAAGCAGTTAAGAATCTAGATATTTTCGTCAAAGCCTTTGTGTTGCGCAACGGTTTTCATGTCAATGGAGATCAAACCAAAAGTGGCTATTCTAATTTTACGTATCGTCCATTTACATTAGAAGGAAATTTTCTAGCCTCGCAAGCGGTTCACGAAATGTTATTACAAAGTTGGAGTCCCACAGCGGGAAAAATCAACACTGGCATACTCCGTTTGTTTCCTGCCACACCCAAAAAATGGGCCAATGCCTCTTTTACTGATTTAAGAGCCGAGGGAGGATATACCGTTTCGGCAACACGAAAAAACAACCAAACGGTTTGGTTTAGTATCGTAGCAAACAAAACCGGAACAGTACGAATACAGGATAATTTTCAGGGGAAATCTCCCAAATGGAACCTTAGCAAAATAAAAAAGATTGGAAATATATACGAAGTAAAGCTCAATAAGGGACAAAAGTTAGAAGCCACTTTTTAATCATTTCAATAAAAAAACAATCATCCTAAATCTCTTTTAATTTAAAAGCCCTTTCGGAGTACCAGACTCTGAAAGGGCTTTTTTGATAATACTCGGATATTTTATCCAGATCTATATTTTCATTAAGAAACCAATGTTCTAGAAATTACAATACGTTGAATTTCCGAAGTTCCTTCATAAATTTGAGTGATTTTTGCATCACGCATCATACGCTCTACATGGTATTCTGCAACATATCCATTTCCTCCGTGAATTTGTACGGCTTCAATAGTAGTATCCATTGCAGTTTGAGAAGCAAATAATTTGGCCATTGCTCCAGATTGAGAAATATCCATTCCTGCATCTTTTTGAAAAGCTGCATTAAAACATAATAATTTTGCTGCGCTAATTTGAGTTGCCATATCGGCTAATTTGAAAGCAATTGCTTGATGTTTGAAGATTTCTTTACCAAAAGCTTTACGCTCTTGTGAATATTTCAAAGCCAATTCGTAAGCTCCCGTTGCAATTCCTAAAGCTTGAGAAGCAATACCAATACGTCCTCCGTTTAATACTGACATCGCAAAATTGAATCCAAAACCATCAGCTCCAATTCTATTTTCTTTAGGCACTTTTACATCATTAAATAATAAAGAATGAGTATCAGAACCGCGAATTCCCATTTTCTTTTCTTTTGGTCCAATGTCAAAACCAGCCCATCCTTTTTCTACAATAAAAGCATTGATTCCTTTATGACCTTTTTCAGCATCAGTTTGAGCAATCACTATATAAGTTGATGCAGTTGATCCATTGGTAATCCAGTTTTTGGTACCATTCAATAGATAGTGATCTCCTTTATCTATAGCAGTTGTTTTTTGTGAAGTCGCATCAGATCCTGCTTCTGGTTCTGACAAACAAAATGCTCCAATTACTTCACCTTTTGCAAGCGGAACTAAATATTTCATTTTTTGTTCCTCATTACAATATTTTTCTATTCCGGCACAAACCAGAGAGTTATTTACAGACATAATAACTGCAGCCGAAGCATCAACTTTTGCAATCTCTGTCATGGCCAGAACGTATGAAACACTATCTAATCCCGAACCGCCATATTTTGGGTCTACCATCATTCCTAAAAATCCAAGCTCTGCCATTTTTTTGACTTGCTCTGCCGGAAATTTTGAATGTTCATCTCTTTCAATCACCCCTTCTAACAATTCAGTTTGAGCAAAATCTCTAGCTGCTTGTTGAATCATTAATTGCTCTTCTGTTAAATTAAAGTCCATAAACCTTGTTTTAAATTAGTATGTTTGTGTTTTTAATAAAAAAAATATCTAAATACAGAAAATATCGCAATTTCTTTTAGACTGTATTTTCTGATTATTCCTTGATGATTGTTTTACTTTTTTAGAATTAACTCTGTTTATATTTAAAAAAATCAGTCAAAGATACTTTTTTATTGTGAATTTATTAATTTTGATCTGTAAATTTATCTCATGAAATCAGAAAACTATAACGTTATCGGAGTGATGTCTGGAACTTCGCTTGATGGCGTAGATTTATCCCATATAAAATTTACCATACACAATCATAATTGGACTTTTGAAATTCTCGAAAGCGAAACCATTGGTTATAGTAAAAAATGGATTGACAAATTAAAAACTGCAGTCGGTTATTCTGAAATAGAACTTCAACAGTTAAACAAAGAATACACAGTACTACTCGCCTCTATTATTTCTGATTTCATCAAAAAACATAAAATAGAAAATCTAGATGCCGTATGTTCTCACGGACATACTATTTTGCATCAGCCTCAAAATGGTTTTACATTACAAATTGGAAACTTACCCGAAATTTCAAAATTGACTCAACAAACAGTCGTTTGTGATTTTAGAGTACAAGATGTTCAACTGGGTGGTCAAGGTGCTCCGTTAGTGCCTATTGGAGATCGCATCCTGTTTTCAGAATATAATTATTGTATGAATCTTGGAGGATTTTCGAATGTTTCGTTCGAAGAAAACAACAAACGAATTGCTTTTGACATTTCTCCTGTAAATACAGTTCTTAATTTCTATGCCAATCAATTGGGGTTTGATTATGACAACAAAGGACAAATTACCCGAACCGGTAACTGCAACGAGATTTTATTGAATCAATTAAATTCTTTAGATTTTTATCAAAAGAAACATCCTAAATCATTAGGTTTTGAATTTGTTAAAACTACAATCTTACCCATGATAGAGAATTTCCCAATCTCTATTGAAGACAAATTAAACACTTTTACAGAGCACATAGCTTTACAAATAGCATTAGCCTTACCTAATAAAAAAGGAACTTTATTAATTACAGGTGGTGGAGCATACAATGATTTTCTCATCGAACGCATTCAATTTCATTTGCCCGAAATGGAGATCATTATTCCTTCTAATACCATTTTAGAATTCAAAGAAGCTTTAATTTTTGCTTTACTTGGAGTATTAAAACTTCGAGAAGAAATTAATGTACTTCAAAGTGTGACCGGTGCACAATATGACCATTGTTCTGGCGTTATTTATCCTTTATAATTGCAAAAAAATCACCTCATCAACTATTTCAACAAACAAAACGTAAGCGTTTATTTACTAGAATTTTACATTTTACGCCAAATAAACTGCAACTAGACTGTATTTTACGTTGTTAGTGAAAATAAACAGACTTAAATCTGTCATTTATGATGAATTAGCATTATTTTTGCGCCAAATTAATAAAGCCCCAATGTTATGAAAAAAATGCTATTAGTAATAACACTTGTTATTACTGCACTATTCTCTGAAGCAAATGCTCAAAAACAAATCGTTTTTGAAGGAGTAACTATACCAAGAACAATTACATTCCAAAACAAAACCTTACAACTTAATGGCGCTGGATCTAGATCAAAGATGTGGGTTGAGGTATACATCCAAGCATTGTATTTGAGTCAACTTTCTCAAAATCCAAAAGAAATTATTAACGATAATTTAGAAATGTCAATTCGAATTGAAGTAACATCCGCCTTAGTTTCTTCAGGAAAATTAACCCGCGCAATGAATGCTGGCTTTGAAAAATCAGCAGGTGACAATTTAGCCTCTTTACGACCTAAAATCGAATTATTAAAAACCTATCTATCTGACGAAATCACAAGAGGAGATGTTTTTGAATTAACATACAATCCAAGTGACAAATCGGTGTGGGTAACAAAAAACCATGAGCTTAAAGGAAAAATCGAAGGATTTGAATTTAAGAAAGCTTTATTCGGGATTTGGTTATCAGACAAACCAGCAGATGAAGATTTAAAAAATAGTTTATTGGGATTATAATACCGTTCTAAAAAAGCTAAAAAGCTCAAAGTGCTTTTATATCATTGGTCGATATAAAAGCACTTTTTTTATGAATAAATGAGATAAAACAAAAAAAACAACAAATACATATTCTGCATAAATCCTTTTTTTATATTTGTAAAAAATAAACATATCACAAAAATATGAAAGATTTACTGAAAAAATTTGAAAACAAAGCCCCGGAAATCATTTTCAACTGGAAAGATTCTGAAACGGAAGCCGAAGGCTGGACTGTGATTAACTCTCTACGTGGTGGTGCCGCAGGTGGTGGAACCCGAATGAGAAAAGGACTTGACATGAATGAGGTTTTATCATTGGCTAAAACGATGGAGGTAAAATTTTCAGTTTCTGGACCTGCAATTGGTGGTGCTAAATCTGGAATAAATTTTGATCCTAATGATCCGCGAAAAAAAGGCGTTTTACAACGTTGGTACAAAGCGGTTTCCCCTTTATTAAAAAGTTATTACGGTACAGGTGGTGATTTAAATGTTGATGAAATTCACGAAGTAATCCCAATGACTGAAGAATGTGGTGTTTGGCATCCGCAAGAGGGTGTATTTAACGGACACTTCAAACCTACCGAAGCTGATAAAATCAATAGAATTGGACAATTGCGCCAAGGTGTAATTAAAGTTATCGAAAACCCAACATTCTCTCCAGACGTAAACAGAAAATATACCGTTGCTGATATGATTACCGGTTATGGTGTTGCCGAAGCAGTACGTCATTTCTATGATATTTATGGTGGTTCTGTAAAAGGAAAGAAAGCCATTGTTCAAGGTTTTGGAAATGTAGGTTCTGCTGCCGCTTTTTACTTAGCCGAAATGGGAGCAAAAATCATTGGAATTATTGATAGAGATGGTGGATTAATCAACGAAGAAGGTTTTTCTTTTGAAGAAATAAAAGCTTTATTCCTTGCCAAAGACGGAAATAAATTGGTTGCCGATAACATGATTCCTTTTGAGGAAATCAATGAAAAAATCTGGACAATTGGTGCCGAAATCTTCACTCCTTGTGCCGCATCAAGATTAGTGGCTCAAAGCCAAATTGATAGCTTAATTGCCAATGGATTGGAAGTAATTTCATGCGGAGCTAACGTTCCTTTTGCTGACAAAGAAATTTTCTTTGGTTCAATCATGGAAGAAGTAGATCGTAAAGTAAGCTTGATTCCTGATTTCATCTCGAACTGCGGAATGGCAAGAGTTTTTGCTTACTTCATGGAAAAGAAAGTACAAATGACTGACGAAGCCATTTTTAATGACACTTCTGTCACTATCAAAAAAGCCATTGCAAAAGCACACGAATTAAACAATTCTAAAACAAACATTAGTGCTACAGCATTTGAGATTGCCTTAAAGCAATTGACATAAAAAACACAATTCATTCAAAATACCTAACACGGATTAAGCAGCTTTAAAACTGTTTGATCCGTGTTTTTTTGTCTTGACAATTTTTAGTACATTTCAACGTTTTTATAAGTACACTTTTTTTAATTCAATTTCCACAATGAGTTCTACACTTTCCAACGATCAAAAGAAATCATTAGCCCTATCTATACTCATTTATGCAGCATTACTATTGCTGTTGTTTTTCATTCGTTTTTGGCCTCCAGCTAATCTCGAAGAAATTGTTGGCAGTGGCGGTGGCGGTGGCGGTGTTACTTTAAACTTTGGCGATAGTGATTTAGGATCGGGAAAAAATATGCAAAGTGAAGTTTTGAATGTTCAGAATCAAGTCAAACAAACTCCAACTAAAAGCACTCCAGACGAAGCCATTTTATCTCAAGAAAATGCCACAGAAGAAAGTGTAGTTATACCAACAAAAGAAAAAACTAAAAAAACGGAAGTTGTTGTCAAAGAAACTCCAAAACCTGAAGTGGTAAAACCAAAAGTTTCGAATTCTACCAATGATGCTTTAGCCAACATTCTAAAAGGTTCCAACAAAGGCGGCGACGGTGATGATAAAACTGCGGGCAACAAAGGAAAATCCAACGGAAGTTTAACTGCGACTGGCTATTATGGCACAGGCGGTTCTGGTGGTGGTACAGGCGGCGGAAATGGAACTGGAAACGGCATTGGTAATGGTAGTGGTTACGGCCCAGGAAGCGGAGGCGGCTCTGGAGGCGGCACAGGAGGTGGATCTGGTTATTCGCTTGGTAATAGAAAAGCACTCTCCAAACCTGCCCCAAAATACACTTGTAACGAATCCGGCAAAGTGGTCGTTGAAGTCTCTGTAGATAGAAACGGAAATACCATCAACGCCGTTGCAGGAATCAAAGGCACAACCAATACTGCAAAATGCCTATTGGATCAAGCCCGAATTGCAGCCATGAATACCAGATGGGATGCCAGTAATGACGCTCCCGAAAAACAAATTGGCAAGATTGTTTATAATTTCAATTTGAATTAAAACAATAATTAGGAGCACTCCTTTTTTGCAATTCATCAACAGTAGTCCCGCTGTACGCTACAATTCCCGATTTAGAAAAACTACGGCAAAACCTTGTTTTTCTAAATCAGGAGATTTCCACTTCCATCGGGGCTAGTTTACGAATTTAATTTTTCAAAACAGCTTTTCCTTAATAACTATCCGCAATTACGATCGCATCTCAATACTATAACTTAATCGTATTTCGGGAAAAAGAGAATTTCTTCTTTATTATTAGCTATAGCTGAACTTCTAATCTCTTTTAAACAAGCACCTTTTTCATCTTTGGCTACACAGTTTATCAAAACTTCGTCAATAAGCATATCATTTTTGTCCTTGATAACAATTCTGGAGAGCTCTTTATTCACATAATAGAAATACTGAGTATAGAAAGTTGAAAAATTATCTGTTATTCTATCAATAGTTCCATCTGTATTATAATGATAAATGCTTTCGTTTTGTTTGTATTGCTTTTTAGTATAACAACTAATACGTTCACGTTGTTTAGGTTTCCAACGTGTTTTACAGTAATATGGCTCTCTGTCTGGATATGATTCTACTACAAACCACAATCTTTTTTCTGTCTCCTGCAATAGACTACCTGCTGAATCAACCGTTTTAGAGTATTTGATACGGCCATTCCCAGTAAAGACCATCTCTTTTTTATACAAAAGTTTTTTCTGATTATTTACGACAACATATTTTTCTTCGGTTACCGATTTTATTCCTTCCGGCAGCAACCGTTTATTAATATCTTTTTTCGTAGCACACGATTGTACTATCAAGAGAAGTAGTAAAACAAACAAAACTCTCATAATCGTAAAGTGTAATTAAATACTAAGTTACGATTTTTAAACCACCACATAAAAAAGGGCTACTCCAGATAATCTAAAGTAGCCCTTTTTTATTGTGGTCACGCCCACACGAAATTTCTATTTTTATTTCGGACTTGTGGCAATGACAAATTTCAAATTGTTCTTTACTCCTATTTGCAAAACATCAACTAAATCCTGTACTTGAAGGTTGAACGGAATTCGAACAATAACTGTTTGATCTTTTTGGGAATCCATTTTAGACATCAAAACAGTTTCGAGTTCTTCGAAAGCAACAGGTTCTTTGTCAATATAGAATTTTTTATCCTCAGTAACTGATAAACTAATGTATTGTTTGTTGGTCTTTTCATGTGATTTTGCCTTTGGCAGAGCCATTTTTATCACATTCGGATTGGCCAAAGTTGAGATAATTAGGAAAAACAGCAACAAAAAAAACATGATGTCACTCAAGGACGAAGTAGCGACTTCGGCGTGAAATCTTCTTTTTCTTTTGATAGACATGACCTTATGCTTTTTGAATAATATTTACGAATTCTAATATTTGCTTTTGCACTTTCAAAGCATAATTATCAATCTTCCCGTTCAGTAAGTGGTAAGCACTGTAGGCGATAATCCCCACAATTAATCCCGAACCACTACTAATCATTTTTTCATATAAACCTCCCGAAATGTTACCGATACTAATGTTTTCAGTCACAGAGATACTATAGAAAATCTTGATTACCCCAGAGATTGTCCCAATAAATCCAAGTGTTGGCGCAATACCCGCGATAAGCCCCAATTGTCCTAAATGTTGTTCCATTTCTGCAATCTCTATATCGGCAGCACGATCCATATTCGATTCTATCTCGGCAATAGGACGCCCTATTAATAAGATTCCTTCTTTTATCACATTACCCGATGCCGTATTGGTTCTTTCGGTTATAGAACGAGCCAAATCAAAATTTCCTGCATTCAGATGATCTTTAACATCCCTCATCAAAAGAGGATCAACCTTAGACACTCTATGTATGTATGAATATCTTTCTATAATTACATAAAATGTATAAAACAATAAGATTGCGATTGGGATTAAAAAGAATCCTCCTTTTAGAATAAAACCTAAAACAGAGATTTCTGTATTGGGTGCCACTTTTTCTATAACAACATTAGATGCAGCATTGGCAAGGGAATCAGCTTGTAATTGTATGAAATTAAACATATATTATTCTTGGTTTATAATCATTAATTCTAAAAAATATTTCAATTTTGTAGAAAATATTTTTCACTGTAATATTAAACTAAAAAAAGCAAAAAATATTTCAATTTATAACTATTTTATCAAAAATAAATGAACTATCAAGAAACTACAAACTGGTTGTTTAATCAACTCCCGATGTATCAATTGCAAGGAGCTTCGGCTTATAAAAAAGACTTAACCAATGTTAATTTACTGGCAAGCCATCTTGATAATCCCCATAAAAAGATAAAATGTATTCATGTTGCCGGTACTAATGGCAAAGGCTCTACTTCGCACATGCTGGCTTCTATCCTACAAGAAGCAGGATATAAAGTCGGACTTTATACTTCTCCGCATTTAAAAGATTTTAGGGAACGCATCAAGATTAACGGCATTGAAATTTCCGAAGCTTTTGTTTGTGAATTCATCGAACAACATAAATCCTTTTTTGAAGCCAATGATATGAGTTTCTTTGAAATGTCTGTTGGATTGGCCTTTGATTATTTTGCCACAGAAAAAATAGATATTGCCATTATAGAAGTGGGAATGGGAGGAAGACTCGACGCTACAAATATTATTACACCTCTAGTTTCTGTAATTACTAATATTGGTATTGATCACGTTCAGTTTTTAGGTAACACCTTAGAGTCTATTGCTACTGAAAAGGCAGGAATTATAAAACCCGAAATTCCTGTTGTTATTGGCGAATATACTACTGAGACAAAAGCAGTTTTTTTGGCAACAGCTGCAAAAAATAATGCTAAAATCTATTTCGCTTCTGATTTGATTTCAGAAACTTACCCTTCTGATTTAATTGGTGATTATCAAACCCATAATAAAAAGAACGTTATTCAAGCCCTTACCGTTTTAAACGAACAAACCAACTTTAAAGTAAGTCTCGAAAATATAAAATCAGGTTTACTTCATGTTGTAAAAAACACAGGTCTACTGGGACGTTGGCAACAATTGGGAGATAATCCAAAAATAATTTGCGACACCGCACATAATAAAAATGGCTTAGAAATTGTTTTGAATCAAATACAAAAAGAGAAATTTGATCATTTGCATATTGTGCTTGGTGTTGTCAATGACAAAGAACTGGATGAAGTATTACCATTATTTCCCAAAAATGCAACCTATTACTTTTGCAAACCTAATATTCCTAGAGGCTTAGATCCCGCTTTGTTACAGGAAAAAGCATTGCAATTTTCACTCTCTGGAAACATCTACAACTCTGTAGCTGAAGCTTACAACGCTACTCAGAATAATTCTACAAAAGACGATTTTATCTATATTGGCGGAAGCACCTTTGTAGTAGCCGAATTACCATTAAATAAAGAGGTTTAAACAAATAAAGCCAAGCAACTGGTAAATTGAATTCATATATTTCTATGAATTCAATTTACCAGTTGCTTCAAAATGAAAAACAGTACAAATTGCATTGATAATACCATTGGCTCAATTTGTGCAGTTTTTTTTTTAAAACAAATACTCTTTTTTCTTTTAGCCAAAATACATAATAGCACTATTTTTCGGAATTCGCTTTTGTAGCCTCTTTTTCTTTTTTCTTAAAATAACCTCTCAATAAAAAGCTACTTTGTGCTGCCTTAAGATCTTCATCCAATTTCTCCGAACTGCTTTCTAGATTCTTGATGGTGTTTTTCAAATTAGCTCCTGATTCTTCATCATGCAATAAAACTCCAATAGTCGAATTGGGATTACTGCTGGCTTTTTTGAGATTGTCCATAATTGCATTGGCAGTTGTGGTCATTTTTTGTAATTCTGAAACTGATTTCTTAATTGAATTAAAAACTATTGTATCGGTTACCAGATCATTGGCAAGAGACCCTTTTTTATTTAATTTCGCACTATAATCATTAAGTGAACCTATTAATTTGTCTGCTTTTTTCGAAGCTTCATTAAGTGACAGGGCTACTGCATTAATATTATCATATAATCCATTATCGTTCAATAATTTCCCAACAGTTCCTTCATTCATAGTCAACTTATGACTAATCGTTTTAAAATCCGTAGTTATCGCTAGAAGGTTATCATTGTTTTTTTGCAAGGTATTCATCAAATTTTCTGTAGAATACGTACTACCAACACGCAAAGTATCTCCGTCTCTTACTGGGTCGGAATTTTCAGTGCCACCGTAGATAACAACAACTTTATTCCCAATAAGTCCATCCGTACCTATTTTAGTTTTAGCATTTCTAAGGATAAATTGTTGTGCTTTGGTTTCAATAGCCAAAGTCACCAAAACCTTTCTGTTTTTATTAAGCTCAATACTTCTTACCTTTCCGATTTTCACCCCAGAAAACCACACATTGGCTCCCGTTTGCAATCCATTCACCTCATCAAAAACAGAAACCAGTTCCATTTTTTTCTTAAACGTTTCGTGAAGATTACCCACCATAAGAATACCTCCTAATAGAAATATCATTCCTATAAAAATAAATAGACCTACATATATAGAATGTTTACTTGATGATTCGCTCATATCCTAAAGTGTAAAATTATAAGAGAAAAATTTTTTTATTTGTTCCTCATCGGTTTTAAAAACCTCATCAAATGTTCCTATTTTCACAAACGATCCATCTATCAGCATGGCAATTCGTTCACAAGTATTTTTTGCACAAGTAAGATCATGTGTTATGATGATAGAACTTGTTTTATATCGTTGTTGTACATCGACAATAAGAGCATTAATTTCTGCACACGTTATAGGATCCAATCCTGATGTAGGTTCATCATACAACATTATTTCCGGTTTTAAGATTAGTGTTCGGGCAATACCCAATCGCTTTTGTTGCCCTCCTGAAAGCTCTGCCGGATTCCGCTCTATTTTATCAATTAAACCTACTGCATCCAGTGCTTCTTCTACAGCATCATCTACTTGTTTTTTGCTGAGGTTTTTCACGTTCATAGTCAACGGAAACGATAAATTTGCATATACACTCATACTGTCATACAAAGCGCTATTTTGAAACGAAAATCCCATACGCAATCGCAATTCGTCCAATTCTTTTTGCTTTAACTTACCCAACTGTTTTCCAAGCATTGTTACATTTCCTTTGTCTGGTTTTAATAAGCCTGCTAAAATTTTTATCAAAACTGATTTACCCGAACCGGATCTACCCAGCACCGCTAAATTTTCACCTTTTTGAACAGTTAGGTCAATGCCCTTTAATACCTCAAGTTCATCAAAAGATTTATACAATCCTTCAATTTTTATAACAGTATCTGCTGTATTAGCGAATTGACCTTTATCATTTTCCATACTAAGCTACTATTCATTTTTTATCAAACCCGAATGATTGCAAGCGGGCTAAACAGTACTATATTGCCACTCCTCTATTCTTGGAATTATGGCGGTTTTTATATTTAATAATATCTAATCCAATTGACAATTTGTACAATAATTAACTCCTCCAGGAAAATAAGGAACATAGCAAGTATTACCGCTTGATTCGTTGCCTTACCAACTCCTCGGGTTCCATGTGATGCAAAAAAACCTTTGTAACAACTAATTATTCCAATGGTAAATCCATATACCAATGATTTTGTAATTGATGAGAAAATATCCAAAAAAGAAATATTTGAAAAAGCATTATGGTAAAACACTTGCATACTTGTTGCCTCTTCGGTAGAAACATTATAATAAGACCCAATTAGTCCTACAAAACTGCAATAAAAGGAAAGTATGGGAATAGAAATGGTTGTAGCAACAACTCTGGTAACCACAAGATATTTAAACGGATTAATGGCTGATACTTCCATTGCATCAATCTGCTCTGTTACTTTCATAGAGCCTAATTCTGCACTAATACTGGAACCAACTTTTCCTGCACAAATTAACGAAGTTACTAATGGCCCCAAAGCCCTCACAATAGCAATCCCCATTAATGAAGGCAACCAAGATACTGCACCAAAACTTTCTAATGAAGGCCGAGATTGTTTGGTAAAAACGACACCAACAATAAAACCAGTCATTGTTATTAACGAAAGTGACTTTAATCCGATTTCGAAACACTGATTAGTAATTTCGCGGAAATGAAAAGGGAGAGTAAAAACTTCTTTAAAAAAACGACGAGTAAACCGATAGCCGTTATAAACGCCCTCAAAATAAGAATCGATTTCTTTTGAAAACAAATATTTTTTGGCACCAAAACTATCCATTTTTTTCGCTTTTTATATTTAGTTTCTAGTCCGTTATTTTCCCTGTTCCCACAAAGAAAGTATTATTTACTAATACAAACGGTTAAGAAATCTTTATAAATTTACAAAAAAAGCTACATAACTTACACCTATCTAGCAATTTACTTTAAAAAACTAATTTGATGTAAATAAGAGTATAAAATGGATTTTATAGTTCATACCAAAATAACATTGCAGATTATAGAAGTATTTAATCTACATCTTGAGTTTCCTCAATTTCATTACCTTTTCGACCAATTTTAACTTTTGGATTGTCTTTATTTCCAGTTACTGTTAGCGGAATTCCAATAATTCCCAACGGCGGTAAACCTAATCTCATTTTTATATTTAGTTTACCATCCAGGCTAGTTGTTCCTTCTATTCTTGGTCTGAAACCTGCAAATTTAAATTTAAATCTTTCAATGGTTATGATATTATTTTTTACCGTTGTCTTGATATCTACTTTAGAAAGTTCAGGATTTTTAAGCGCCTCACGGTCTGTAGTTTTACTCACCGCATTAAACATTTTCATTCCTTTTATTTTTACATCTTTTATAGACAATACACCTCCTCCTATCAAAGAAGGATAAACCGGTTGCATTTGCTGATTAAGCCTTCCTTTTATTTTATAATCTAATGAAACAATACCCTCTGCATTTTCTGCTGCACTGGCCATTTCTTTAAACATTTTTACTTCTTTGTAAGCCCTTTTTATATCAAAATCCTGGGCTTGTATTTCGTATTCAAAAACTGCTTTTTTAAGAGTTAGTCCTTGATAAGCGGCATTCATGTTTACTGCACAACCTATAAGATTGAATCCTGTATTTTGCATTAACATTTTTCCGTTTTTCATTTTTACAGCACCTTTTCCGTCTTGCAAAACAAGTCCTTGATAATTTATTTTGTGTGCTGTAGCATAAAATTGTAAATCAAAATTTGACGGTATAAGAATTACTCCTGTTTCCTGAGTAGTGGGTTGTGGCTTACTATTTGGGGTAGCAGTTGGCTTAGTAACCGGAACGCTAGTTGTACTAGACATGAACTCATCTACGTTGATGTATTTTGAATTTAAAGTAAATGATCCTCTTAAGGCTCCATTTTTAGGAGACATAAAATTGAAAACATTTTGCAAATAACCATTCATTTTAAAATCAGACTCGCCATAAGTAGCCAGGAATGTTTTGAAAGACATTTTATCCTGATTGAATTTAAAGATTCCTTCTTTTATAAGTAATGATTTTGGCAGATACTCAGTAGCAACTTTTATATTTCTAAGCTCTAAAGTTCCTTTATTTTTCAGCTTACTGTAGTTTCCTTTTTCAGCATAACTTTGAATTCCCTTCAATTGCAAATCTGCTTTAATAGAACCATCTACATCTAATCCTTTTTGAGAAAAAACTCTGTAGATTTTACTAATGTTCAATGTTCCTTTTGCTTTGATATCATACATCAAATCATCAAAATTTTTCAAATTAGCTTGCACTAAAAATGGTTCTCCTTCAAAGGTAAATGCTGCTGGTTTCAATACTACCGAAAGCCCATCATACGTCCCTTTTTGATTGTTTATATTAGAAACAATATTAATATCAGTTATCGCATTTGGATAATATGGTGTTTTTACAAATCCATTCTTTAAATCTAAAGTTCCATTTGCATTTGGAAAAAGTCTCTTTTTGGGATCGTATTTTCCTTTAGCTTTTAAATCGCTAACTAGCATTCCTTTAAACTCAATATCTGAAACTCCAAGTGCGCGATTAAATTTCTCCAAATCAATTTGAGAGTTAAGAACCATATCAATATCAGGAGTTGTCAATCCATTCATTTTCAATTTGGTCTTAAGGTAATTTTTCTCAATATTCAAAGATACATTTCTGGCATCGACCAATAAACGTTCAGGATTTAATGATGGTACTTTTGTAGCCATATCAACATTTAAATTCGATATTGGAAAAGCACTTTTTTTATAATTTATAAATCCATTTTTTAATTTAAAATCCAAATTCAAATCTGGTGCTAAATTTTGGGATGCAATGTATTTCCCTTTAAGGGTAAGCAACAAATCAATACTTCCTTTTAATTCCGTATCATTAAGCCAAGTTATATATTTAGGAGGAAAAGCGGTAAAGAGATCATTCAGATTACTTCTGTCTGATTTTATTTTAAAATCGATGTCATATCCATCTTTTAAAAAATCAAATTTACCGGTGAAATCAACCAGCAATTTATTAATCAACAAGTCATTTTGTTCAAAAACAAATGATAATGAATTAGTGTTTATTTTAGTTATCAAATCCCCGTTTACTTTTTTATTCATCAAGTAAGGTTCATTTTCATAAATGATATTTAGTTTTTCGATTTTTGCTTTCGAGTGCAATGCAAATATTGCTTTGCTCAAATCCCCATTCCCTAAATAATTGAATCCGATTGCATCTATATGAATATTGGTAGACTGGTCATCATAAATGATTTTACTGTTATTGATTTCAATCTCTTCTAATTTTAATCCTGTCTCTTTTTTTTCTTCTTTTGGAGCAGTTTCCTTCTCGGCGATATAGACATTATAATTGGCTTCTCCTTTTTTGTTGACTTTTACATTAATCAATGAATTAGACAGGAAAATTTGATCAATATTTATAGTGTTTCCAAAAATAAGACTGCTTAGATTGATTCCAAAAGCAATCTCATCTGCACTAACTAATTTTTCGTTTTGAAAAGGTGCCGATCCGTTAAGATTAAAATTATTTAAAGTCAACGTTAGCGAAGGGAAATGAGTAAAAAAGGAAACTTTGGCCTCCGAATAATTGAGTTCTCCATTTAATCTTTCGTTAGCTGTTTTTTTGACTTGCTCCTCTATTTTATCAGAGAAAATAAGAGGTGTAATAAACATAAGTGCCAATAAAACCACAATCGTTATACCTGTGTATTTAAAAAATTTTAAAATGATGGTTTTATAATTGATTGAAGCCATTATGTTTTGATATAAATTAAATAAAATGAAACTTGATAATAGAAATATATATTGCTTATGGAATATTAACCATGTACGGTTTCATTTTTTCCATAGTTTACAATAATCGAGGTTTCGAACTCGATCCATTCTTTCCAACGTTTATCTACGTCAAAATTGTCTGTATACTTTTTCGCAAATCCTAGGAAAGTAGTATAATGTCCCGCTTCTGAAATCATAAGATCTCTATAAAATTTAGCTAATTCCGGGTCTTTTATATTTTCGGATAACACTTTAAATCGCTCACAGCTTCTAGCTTCTATCATTGCCGAAAACAACAATCGATCAACCAAAGCATCTTTACGGCTGCCGTCTTTTTTCATGAATTTGAAAAGCTCATTAACATAGTGATCTTTGCGTTCCCTACCCAATGTCAACCCTCTACTCTTTATCAAATTATGTACCAATTGCAAATGATCTAACTCTTCCTTTGCAATTACCAATAGTTCCGTTACTAATTCCTCCAACTCAGAATTGTAAGTAATAAGACTAATTGCGTTCGAAGCTGCTTTTTGTTCACACCAAGCGTGATCTGTCAATATTTCTTCAATATTGGTTTCTACTATATTTACCCAACGAGGGTCGGTAGCTAATTTTAATCCAAGCATAACAGATGATTTTATTTGGTCATGCAAAATTAGTGTTTTCTCATGGATTTTCTATCCAAATGATGCTTTTACCGTCCAAATTGTATTATTTTGCACTATTATCTTAATTAACATGAATAAAATTCAAAAGCTTTTAATAATTGGTTTCGTATGGCCAGAACCAAATTCTTCTGCCGCAGGTGGTAGAATGCTACAGTTGATTTCTCTTTTTAAAAATCAAGGCTTTGAAATCACCTTTGCGAGTCCTGCCCAAGACAGTGATTTTATGATTGATTTAAAAGAATGGGGAGTTGAAAAAGAATCTATTGCTTTGAATTGTTCTAGTTTTGATATTTATATAAAGGAATTAAATCCCTCTGTAGTTTTATTTGATCGGTTCATGATGGAAGAACAATTCGGGTGGCGTGTTATCGAAAATTGTCCTAATGCTTTACGGGTTTTAGACACCGAAGATTTGCATTGTTTACGATTAGCCCGTCAAAAAGCTTTTAAAGAAAACAGACCATTTAGCACTTCTGACTTACTTGTTCAAGATGTAGCCAAAAGAGAAATCGCCAGTATTTTGAGATGTGATTTATCCTTAATGATTTCTGAATTTGAAATGGACTTATTGAATACTGTTTTTAAAATAGATAGTAGTTTATTGCATTATTTACCTTTTTTATTAGAACCCATTTCATCCGCAACTTTTGAGAAACTCTCAACATTTGAGGAAAGAAAAGATTTTATTTTTATTGGTAATTTTCTTCATGAACCCAATTGGAATGCCATTCAATATTTAAAAGAAACTATTTGGCCTCTACTAAGAAAACAATTACCTGATGCCAATTTGCATATTTATGGAGCATATCCTTCGCAAAAAGTAATGCAATTGCATCAGCCTAAAAATGGATTTCACATTATGGGGCGTGCGATTAATGCGCAGGAAGTAGTACAGAATGCCCGAGTAGTTTTGGCTCCTTTACGATTCGGAGCAGGGATAAAAGGAAAGCTGATTGAAGCCATGCAATGCGGAACTCCAAGTGTTACAACAAGTATTGGCGCAGAATCTATGCATGGTAATTTACCTTGGAATGGATTTGTAACTGATGATGCACATGAATTCACAAAAGCTGCCGTACAATTGTATCAAGACAAAGAGCTTTGGAAAGTTGCACAACAAAACGGAATTGCCATTATTAATCATCGTTATTCTAAAGAGTTGTTTAAAGATAACTTCATTTCTAGAATCTTATTTTTACTTGCAAATTTGCAGCAACACCGTTTAAATAATTTCATGGGTTCTTTGCTGCAACATCACACTTTGAATAGTACAAAATACATGTCGAGATGGATTGAAGCTAAGAATAAAAATTAAGCTTCTGCCCTACCAAAACCTACAGTTTCGCGATAGAGTTGTGGAGAAACATCTGCATTGGTTTTAAAAAAACGACTAAAATAATGCTCGTCATCATACCCTAACTCATAGGCAATTTCTTTTATCGTTTTATTAGTCAAATACAATTCTCTTTTGGCTTCTATAATAATTCTTTCTGCAATAAGATCAGTCAAGGTTTTGTTGAAATAGGTCTTGGCTATTTTAGCCAAAGCTTTGGGTGATATATTTAGTAAGCTTGCATAATTTCCCGCTGAATGTTTTGTTTTAAAGTTATCCTCAATAGCCGTTTTTAGGTTTTGAAGAATAAACGGTTCTTTTGCATCTGGAATTGACTCAATTTTCTCTTGTTGTTCCGCTTTTAATCGTGAAGCGGTTATTAGAAATATTTTTAGATAGGAGATTAATAATTCATATTGTGCCAATGCTGCATTTTGCACTTCTTCTTTTATTTGATTTATAACCATATTAAACGTTTCTGCTGCTTTTTCATCAATTAACGTAAATGGCGGTTGATAAATATTATTAAACAAAACACCATTACAAGAAACCTCTTTTTGATGCATGTGAATACAATAAAAATCAGGATGAAAATGAATTGCCACACCTTGAATTTTTCCTTCTACACAAAGCATAAATGGCTGATATGGCGAAAAGGCTAACAATGAATTTTCTTCAAAACTATGTTCGGCAAAGTCCGCTTTTACCTTTCCACTGCCTTTGGTTACCCATATCAGAGAATAATAATTATTGCGTTGCAAATGATCATAATGACTGTTATCATCAAAATAAAACAATTTGAATGCCAGATTTCCGTTTTGCGGATTGATTAAGGTAAAAACATTTTGAGAATCCATGCGATGAGCTTCTGATTTAAAAAGCTCTAAGCCTATCAAAACTTAGAGCCTTTGTGTCCTTTAAAAATTATAATTTACGATCGGTTTCATTGATCTGCAGATCATTGATACTGGCAAATCTTTTTTGCATATAGCCATTTTCATCAAATTCCCATAGTTCATTGCCATAACTGCGAAACCACTGCCCAGAATGATCCTGCCATTCATATTCAAATCGAACCGCCATTCTGTTTTCACGAAAACCCCATAATTCTTTTTTAAGTTTGTAGTTTCGTTCTTTTTCCCATTTTCGAGTCAAAAATTGTTTTACTTCTTCTCTCCCGTTAATGAATTCCGTTCGGTTTCTCCATTCCGTATCAATAGTGTAAGCAAGTGCAACTTTTTCAGGATCTTTAGTATTCCATGCATCTTCTGCAGCTTGTACTTTTAGAAGTGCGGTTTCCATTGTAAATGGTGGTAAAGGATGTCTCTGTGTTTCCATATTCTTTTTTTTATGCTAAAGATAGTTATCAAAATAATCATAACTATCTTTAGTATATATTATTTTACTTATTAATTTCTAATTCTAAGCTAGGTACTTTTGGAAAATCAATTTCGGTATTTGCAGTATTATTGAAATAGTTCGTTAGAATATTCAAAGCCACATGTGCAACAATTTCACCGATTTCTCCATCTGAAAATCCAGCGTTTTTAACAGCATTTACATCCTCGTCATTTACCAATCCGTTTTTGTTTACCAACGTTTTTGCAAATTGTAGAGCAACAGTTGTTTTTGAGTCTGATGCATTTCCTGTTCTAGCAGCTTGCAAAACTGATTTATCAATTTTGGCTAAATTTTCTCCTATAAAGGTATGTGCTGCCAAACAATAACCGCATGAATTACTTTCTGAAATAGACAAAGCAAGTAACTCGCCTGTTTTCGCACCAAGTGTACCGTGACTTAATGCACCACTAAAATTCAGATAACCTTCTAATACTGCTGGAGAGTTTCCCATCGTTCTCATCATGTTAGGAACTGAACCTAATTTGCCTTGCACAGCGTTGAATAACTCTTTAGTTTTTCCTGTTACTTCTTCTGGTGATAATGCTTTTAATCGTGTCATCTTTTTGGTTTTTATGTTATGTCTTATTGACAATACAAAGATGCGACGATAGATTTTTTAGGAACATGGAGAATTCACGCTACGTGATGGATTATTTTCCTGGCGTTATTTTTACAAAACAAAAAACCCGACTACTTAACGTAATCGGGTATGTTTACATGAATCTGCAAAACTTATTTTAACAGACCTTGAATGTCTTGAACAGTTGTTAAATGATAACCTGGTTTTGCTTTATTAAAGATCTGCCTTGCCCAAACTTTTCCTTCGGGTGTTTTTACCATTTCTTTATAAAGTGTCGCTAACGATCCTGTTCTACTGGTTGCAATCATGAATTGTTCTATTGCAGGATATGCCACAGTATAGTGATGACGAATTGCAGGCACAAACCATTGGCGTTTGATCACGAAGTTCCCACCTTTTGTAAAGTTAAACTCAGCATCAATTTCAGCCATTTCCTTTATGGTAATATCTTCTGGAAGATAATCTATAAAATGCTGTTTCTCATTTGTAGACTTTATTTTCTGACTCAATCCTTTTACACCTGTTTTTCTCCAGCTTTTCTGAATACTGTCTATTACATTAAAATCTTCTGAAATAACAGATGTAATATTTGATGGTATTCCTGGTTTGTAGATCCATTCCTCAGCTTTTATTTTATCAGCTAGAGCTTTATCATTTTTTATCAGGTTTTCGTTCAGATAGCTTACAAAATCTTCTGTTGTAATGGATTGAAAAGCATGAGCATCAAAATAATTCTTAATGAACACATCAAACTTAGCACGCCCAACCGCCTGTTCAATTACCTTTAAGAAATCATACCCTTTCACATACGGAATTTCGTTTATTGCATCATCTGGGTTTTTCCCTGTTGTATTTACTTTCAAACGGGTATCCGGGTTTGTATTTCCAAATTCTGCTATATTATCGTTCAAAACTTTACGACTTAAAACACCTTGCATTTTTGCTTCTTTCTCACCAAAAATAGCTTCGCCAATACGATGTTCAACGTAAGTTGTAAACCCTTCATTCAACCATATATCATCCCAAGTAGCATTGGTAACTAAATTTCCGCTCCAGCTATGACCTAATTCATGTGCTAATAAACTAGTCAACGAACGGTCTCCTGCAATTACTCCAGGAGTAAGGAATGTTAGATTTGGATTTTCCATACCTCCATAAGGAAAACTTGGCGGAAGAACCAGTACGTCATATCTTCCCCAACGGTAAGGGCCATATAATTTTTCTGCTTCATTAACCATTTTACCCAATTCGGCAAATTCCCAAGCTGATTTTTCAAGTAAAGATGGCTCAGCATAAACACCGGTACGATCATCTATAGCTTTAAATTTAATATCTCCAACAGCAATCGCCATTAAATATGAAGGAATCGCTTTGTCTTGTTTGAAAGTATAAACTCCTGTGTCGTTTTTTTGTTGCGGATTAACTGCACTCATTACTGCCATTAAATCTTTAGGAACAGTAACTTTCGCAGAATATGTAAATCGAATTCCTGGAGAATCTTGACACGGAATCCAAGTACGTGACCATATACTCTCTCCTTGTGAAAAAAGAAATGGCTTCTTCTTATCTGCAGTTTGTTGTGGTGTCAACCATTGCAATGCAACAGCATCTTTGGTTGTATTGTAATAAATATTGACTTTAGTAGTATTAGGTTCAATCGTGATATGAAGTGGTTTTCCGTGAAATTTAACTTCTGTACCTAATTCAAATTTTGTTTCTTTTTCATCATCACCCAAAGTAACTTTGGTAATGTTTAGTGTGTTTTCATCAAAAATAATTTCGTTGCCTTTACTAACATTGTCAATAGTCCATGATGCTTTCCCAGAAATAGATTGTGTATCAAAATCAACTTTAATATCAAGATCTAAATGTTTGGCAACAGCCAGATTTGGCTTAGAAAAGGAATGCTCGTCTTTAACGAATGTGGTTTTTTCGGAATTATCTTTTTTCTGACAAGCCAAAGCAGCAAAAAAGATTGTTAATAGTACTATTTTTCTCATTTTATAAAATACTTATTTTAAGACTGTAAATTAAATAAAAAAATCCCGTTTTTGATATTCAAAAAACGGGATTTGTAAATATAAAAATAAATCTATTACGCCAGCATAGTAACTGGATTTTCGATGTATTGTTTTAATGTTTGTAAAAATTGTGCACCTGTTGCTCCATCAATTGTTCTGTGATCACAAGCTAAAGATAGCATCATAGTGTTTCCTACTACAATCTGTCCATTTTTCACTACTGGCTTTTCAACAATAGCTCCTACAGACAAAATAGCTGAATTTGGTTGGTTGATGATAGAATTAAATTCAGTTATACCAAACATTCCAAGATTAGAAACTGTAAAAGTACTTCCTTCCATTTCTGTAGGTAATAATTTTTTGTTTTTAGCTCTTCCTGCCAAATCTCTAACACTTGCACCTATTTGAGATAAACTCATAGCATCTGTAAATCTCAAAACTGGAACTACTAATCCGTCTTCAACTGCCACAGCTACTCCTATATTTACATGGTGATTGATGATAATTGCATCCTCTCTCCATTGTGAATTGATTTTCGGGTGTTTTTTCAATGCTAATGCACAAGCTTTGATTACCATATCGTTAAAAGATACTTTAGTATCCGGAACGCTATTGATAACTGCTCTCGATTGCATAGCCTCATCCATTGTTACTTCTATTACAAGGTTGTAATGTGGTGCTGTAAACAATGATTCAGCCAAACGCTTCGCAATGATTTTACGCATTTGCGAATTTTTGATTTCTTCTGTAAAAACTTCTCCTGCCGGTACAAATACTTTTGGAGCTTCTGTTTTTACAGCTTCTGGAGCTTTAGCCTCTGTCGCAACTGGAGCAGCAGTAGTTGCTGGTGTGAAGTTTTCGATATCGCTTTTCACGATACGACCGTTTTCACCTGTTCCTTTTACTTGTGCTAATTGAATTCCTTTGTCACTAGCTATTTTTTTTGCTAAAGGTGATGCCAAAATTCTTTTCCCGTCAGTTACGGCTTCAACTGCTTCTACAGAATTATCAGATGAAGTAGCTTTAACTTCTTCTTTTTCTACTGTAGCTGTTGGAGCTGCTCCACCAACTTTATAATTTTCTGCGATTCCGCTAACATCTGTTCCTGCAGGTCCTATGATAGCTAAAAGACTATCTACAGGAGCTGTATTTCCTTCTTGAATTCCAATGAACAATAAAGTTCCTTCATTGAAAGATTCGAATTCCATTGTAGCTTTATCAGTTTCGATTTCAGCAAGAATATCTCCTTCGCTTACTTTATCTCCTACTTTTTTCAACCAAGTGGCTACAGTTCCTTCGGTCATAGTATCACTCAAACGAGGCATTGTTACTACGACTACTCCTTTTGGCAAAGCTGCCGCCTGAGTTGGTGCTACTACTTCTGCTACTTTTTCTTCAACCGGAGCTGGTGTTGATTCTGCTGCAACTGGTGCTGCTGAACCTCCAGAAATCAAAGCAGAAACATCTTCTCCTTCTTTTCCTATAATTGCTAATAAAGAATCTACCGGTGCAGTTTCTCCTTCTGGTATTCCAATATATAAAAGTGTTCCTTCATTGAAGGATTCAAATTCCATTGTTGCTTTGTCGGTTTCAATTTCCGCTAAGATATCTCCTTCGCTTACTTTGTCTCCTACTTTTTTAAGCCAAGCTGCTACCGTTCCTTCTGTCATAGTATCGCTCAAGCGAGGCATTGTTACAATTGTTGCCATAATTGATTTATAATTTATGAGGTGTGAATGGATAGTTTTCTTGCTCGTACACTACGTCGTATAATTGTTGAGTTTCTGGGTAAGGAGATTCTTCAGCAAATTGAGCGCATTCTTCTACTAAATCTTTTACTCTTTGATCAATTATCTCAATTTCTTCTTGTGTAGCGAATTTTTGATCTAAAATCACGTCTAAAACTTGAGTGATTGGATCTATCTTTTTATATTCTTCAACCTCTTCTTTAGAGCGGTATAATTGTGCATCAGACATAGAGTGTCCTCTGTAACGGTACGTTTTCATTTCAAGAAAAGTTGGTCCGTCACCTCGTCTTGCTCTGTCTATTGCTTCTGTCATAGCTTCGGCAACTTTTACAGGATTCATTCCGTCTACTGGTCCGCAAGGCATTTCATATCCTAAACCAAGTTTCCAAATATCAGTGTGATTTGCTGTTCTTTCTACAGAAGTTCCCATAGCATAACCATTGTTTTCTACTATAAAAACTACTGGAAGTTTCCACAACATGGCCATATTAAAAGCTTCATGTAAAGAACCTTGACGTGCAGCACCATCTCCAAAATAAGTCATAGTTACACCACCTGTACCATTGTATTTGTCACCAAATGCCAAACCAGCTCCAAGTGGAATTTGACCTCCTACAATCCCGTGACCTCCATAAAAGCGGTGCTCTTTTGAGAAAATATGCATTGATCCACCCATTCCTTTTGATGTTCCAGTTGCTTTTCCTAAAAGTTCTGCCATTACTCGTCTAGGATCTACTCCCATACCAATTGGCTGAACGTGATTTCTATAGGCAGTAATCATTTTGTCTTTTGTCAAATCCATAGCGTGTAAAGCACCCGCTAATACAGCTTCTTGACCATTATATAAGTGTAGGAAACCTCTAACTTTTTGTTGAATGTATAATGCCGCGAGTTTGTCTTCAAACTTTCTCCAAAGTAACATGTCTTCATACCACTTCAAATACACCTCTTTTGTAACTTCTTTCATCTGAATTATTTTCTTTTGCTTAAGTGTTATTGTATTATCAATTATGACCTAGTAACGCAAAATAGTCTCCTCACCACAAATTTGCGCCCCGAAGGGGTCGGGATGCAAAAATAAGACATTCCTACTTAGAACTAAAATTTATAACGTAATTTTTAAAGTAATTTTTTTTCAAATATAAAAGGAAGCAGGTTTCTAAGTGAAGCCGATTTATGAATTGCACCTATTTCTCCCATAAAATAAATTTCAATAGGAGTTTCTTGTCTAGTTTCATATTCAGCTATTGATTGTCTGCATGATCCACACGGAGGAACCGGAGTATCTGTACAACTATTGTCAGAAGCAGCTGTAATAGCAATTTTCAAGATTTTTGCTTCTGGATAAATAGCTCCAGCCTGAAAAATAGCGACACGTTCTGCGCACAATCCTGATGGATATGCAGCATTTTCTTGATTTGATCCTAGAACAACTTCTCCATTATCTAAAAGAATTGCAGCTCCAACTCTAAATTTCGAATATGGCGCATAAGCACTTTTTCTAACCTCTATTGCTTTTTCCATCAGATTTTGGACATCCTCTGGCAATTCTTGAATAGTCTCAAAAACTGTTAATTGCGAAGTGATTACTATATCTTTCATTAATTATATATTATTTTTTAAAAACGTTATTGAACAAAATAGAACTTTACAATAGCTTCTACCTTTTTTCTCTTCCTAATCATTAGTTAATTAAAAACAAAAAAATCCAATTTCAAAAAATGAAACTTGGATTTTCGTTGTATGTAAAATTTAAGAAACTTTAATAATTTTCGTATTTTTCTCCAAAGTTAAACGTCAAAGAAAAGCGCAAAGTATTTTCTAGTGGATTTTGTACTTTAGACGCAGAGAATAAGTAAGAAACATCTATTTTAACAGAGCTATATTTAAATCCTGCCCCAAGAGAGAAAAACTCCCTTGCTCCTTTATTAGGGTTTTCATAAAAATATCCTGCACGAAATGAAAATGCATCTTGATACACATATTCAGACCCTAAAGAGTAAGTAACCTCTTTTAATTCTTCACTAAATCCTCCTGGCGCATCTGTAAATGATTGAAACATTCCCGAAAACCATCCAATAGATTTATAATCGTCTCTATTTTTTTGTTCTTCATCAGAATCAATTATACCATTCCCATTTAAATCAGTTGGATCTTGCGGAGTAGGAACCATTAATTTAGTTACTTCCAAATTCACGGCAACCTTATTATATTCGTCTAATATAAAATCAAATCCCCCACCTAATCTCATATTAGCAGGCAAAAAGTTATTATTTATATCATCGTTATCATAACTCATTTTAGGCCCCATGTTCTGGAAGTTAAATCCAGCTCTCCATCTACCATTAAAGTCTGCATAAGCAATTTCTTCAGATTGATAAAATCCAGCGATATCTACTGCAAAACTGCTTGCCGAAGAGGCGTCATTATTTTCTGTAGCTACTTTCAGGTTCGAATTTATATAACGACCAGCAACAGCCATTGAGAACACATCACTTAATTTCAAAGAATATGATAAATCAAAAGCAAACTCGTTTGGAGAAACTACCAAAAAGTCATTCGGGTCAGGATTTTGTCTTAATTCAATATCCCCTAACCCAAAATAACGAAAACTTGCACCAAAAGCACTTCGTTCATCGTACCTATTATAATATGTTATTTGTCCTAAAGAAATATCATTTGCTAAATCAGTCAAATATGGGGTATAACTCAAAGAGAAACCTTGCTTATCAGTTGAAAAAGCATACTTTGCGGGATTCCATTGCTGAGAAAAAGCATCTGCAGAAGAAGCAACACCATTGTCACCCATACCCGCAGCCTTAGCATCTGCAGCAACCATTAGAAAAGGAACCGCAGTAGTTATTGTATTCTCCTGGGCAATGGCGCAATTAAAGGCAAATAAAATTGCAATAAATAGGACAGTTTTTTTCATTATCAAAAATAATTAATTTGCAGTAAATATACTATATTATTAAAGAATTACAAGTTTTTCAAATTTTTCAACTCTCTTATTAGATAGCGTTGATTTTACCTTAAGTTTATAAACATAAACTCCCTTTCCTAATTTATTACCAAAATCATCTCTAGTATTCCAAGAAATTTCTCTTGACAAAAAACCCGGTGTAGTAATGGTCTGATTTTTAGTCCAAACTACTTTTCCGGTTATTGTTAAAACCTGAACCTGAACTTCCAAAGGTTCATTTGGTTTATTATGAGAAAACCAAAACTCTGTATAATTAACGCACGGATTTGGATAATTCAATACGTTCGACAGTGTTATATCTTCATTTCCAACAACTAAAAACTGAATTTCTTTTGTTGTTGGATTATTATACACATCCCAAACTGTCAAAGTTAATGTATGCAAACCTACTTTAAGGTTTCGAAGCGGAAATCGCAAACTCCCTTTAGTAAAATCATCCAACTCCGTTTGATAATAATCATTTAATATATAAGGATTACTTACATCACCATCCAAAATTGCAACAATATCATGCCCGATACCTCCAGCAGTATTAATACCACTTTCATCATGCATAAAGGCAAGAATAAAGGGCGACTCATTTGTTATTCCTCCAGAGACAAATGTCTGATCGTTCATATATAACTCTACTTTTGGACTTATATTGTCCTCAGCAGCATTTTCATTGATCCCCCCAACCATTATAGACGAATTATATCCCGTTACATCCTCAAGAGCCTCTCCTTTTTTAGCATAAAAACTTAATTTCCCTTTATCCAACGGAATACGTATATCTTTAGGAACTATAAAACTATATTCAAATTGACCATTTGTAACGGATGCATTTCCTCTAAAAATAGCTTCACCTAATACACTAAAACTCATTGGCGGGCTAAATCCATCATTATTTAAAGTAGTTTTAGTCATCATTTTATCAAACATAACCGTAGACAAAACACCATTGAAATTAGTCATCGGAACATCATTCTCATCAGTTACTTGTCCAGTGATTTTCATTTTAGCCAATGATTTAAAATCAGGTATTACTTGATTGATCGGAATATCATTAACTTTAGTAAGTGTCACTTTTGGTTTTGGAATTGCCAATTTCAAAGCAGGATCACCCAAATAGAGCACAACATTCGTTGCTGAATTTGGATTGAAATTTTTAGAAACTCTCAATGCCTCAGCTATAGATACATATTTATTTGAACCATAAGACAGAAGATTTTCTGTAAATAAATCATTAAAATTCTCAGCACTAAACTGTCCTATAGAACGTATGGTTGTAACCAGAGAAATAGCTCCACCTTTTGGATTCCAATAAATATATTCTCCTGCAGTTGGGCGTGATGGATTATCAAAACGAGAAAACTCACAAGTAATAGTTATAAATAAAGGGTATTTGAATTGATTACTCACATTTTGACTATCCGCTTTATCCCATATTCGTTCACTAGACAATCCATCCTCTCCGCCATGTCCTAAATAATTAAAAACTAAAGCTCCTTTTTCGAATTCGTTATAGAAATCCGATTTAGCTTTAGGATATCGTTCTCCACCAGAGGAAGCTTCTTGAGTGTAGGAATCCAGAAATATTTTAGACACATTCAAAAATGGTTTTTGAAGAGTAATCTGATCTGCCATTGCATTTTGTCTTGATTGCAAAGAAGCATCTGATGCTTTATCCGAATCATCAGCAAGTGACATATAATTATTTCTCCAATTTCCATATGATTGCTTATCATAATATTCGACTACTTTATTAACCATTTCATCTGCCTGAATTGTATTGCTAACCAACATTCGACCAACCGCAATATCTATACCTCCAAAAAAAGACACAATATTTCCTTCTGAATCATCCATTAATCCATAAAAATCATCGGACGCAAAAGAATCTTCACCCATAGTATTACTTTTTAAAGACTCATATATAGGTACAATGTTTGAGTTATTTACAATTCTATTTTTATAGTCATATGAAGCATCTCCAAAAAGATTGACAAATTGTACTCTTCTATCAGGGGCAGATGCATTATCATACACATATTTTATACAGTTTCGTATAGCGGAAATATCTTGTTTGCCAGACGAAAACTCTTGATAGATATTTTCCAAAGTCAATACCTTCACATTCAAATTAGAATTTTTCCGATGAAAATTGGCCAACTTTTCGGCCTGTGTTTTTAAAAATTCTGGAGTTACAATTATATAATCTACATCTTGAAACTGACCTTGAGCATTTCTAAAAACTGTACCTTTAATATTTGTGTTAGAAATTTTTGCTTTAGATTCTTTTAAAGGTGTATAATAATCTTGAGAATCAATAGCTATATATTTTTTCAGTTCCCCAAGGTTAGCTTTGAATGAAAAAATACTTTGGTTTGCATTTTCTGCTTTAGTAACATTATAAATATCCGTAATATCCCACACTTGAGAAATCGTAGATGCATTAGAAACAGAGTAATTAACAATCCCTAAACTCGAATTTGATAAATCATATTGAAATCGGAATTGTTTCCCGTATCCCTGAAGCTTACTTTTGGCAATCAATCGAATATAATCAAGATAACCTTTAGATCCCGGAACGCCATTATTATTGTAGGTCAATCTTATTTTTATGTTTTGCGAACCTGCAAACGTTGTGTTATCCGGCAGAAACCCCGAAGTATATTGTATTTCTGAGTTCGTATTTAAAGATGGAAACGAAACGGTACCCAAATCACTACCATTTGTCAAAATTTTAAAAGAGGTAGGTGTATAGGCTGCCGAAGCCAATCCTACATTAATTTTTACTGGAACTGTCGCATCTATATTAGGAAAATCAAAAGAAAATTCTTGATCTTGGGAAACATCAAAAACTTCACCAAACCATTGTCTACCCAAATGAGCAATATTTACAAGATCAACCTCATGAAATCGATAATCATCAAAAGTTGACAAATTTAAAGTAGCTCCTCCTGAAGGTTGAAGCATATCAGGAATTCTTTTACCATCACCCCCTTGCACAGTAATATAGTAGTATGATTTAGAATCGTATAAATTTAAATTTGTTTGACTCTCATCATTCCAATTATCAACACCCTCTCCATAAAATAGAATATAATCATCCGCATTAAAAGCACCATCATTTTCTCCTTGCACCTGAATGGCGTTTTCAGTTAAATCAAAAGGATAATTTATACTATTAGAAAGCGGAAGCATCCTTCCACCATTACCATAAATTTTTATTTTCCTAGGATCAACTCCATTTAAATTAAGACCGAGATCCTGTAAAAAACTTTTGGAAATTTTATAAACTCCTGATTTTTCGATATAAAATCGAAACCATTCACCTGAAGCTAAAACAGAATTACTCACGGAAGAACTCCTTTTATTAGCAACAGATTTTCTGGTAGACCCAAAATTTAGATTATATGAAAACGATTTAACCCTTTTATACCCATTGTTATCCTTAATAATTGGAGCTATTTTTAAAAATGTCTGCCTTAAATTTCTAGAATCAATAGAGTATACTAAAGCATTTACGGCGTTAGGAATATTCAGAATCTTTAAATCACCTAAGTCAGCAATCGAAATACTCTCATAAATCAAATTTGAAATTTGCAAATTACTTTCATCAAAAACAGTAGGATTAGCAAGATTTAAATTATACGAAATAGACTCTAGATTGGAATCATAATAATAGCTAGAGCCCTTAAAATGAGGGATATGTTTTACATGATTACCAAAAACCATTTCAGAATTAGTATTCCATTCTATTACAACATCTCCTTTTGCTTGTGAAAAAGCAACTAAGGGCAACAAAATGATAAAGGAAAAAAAAAGATTTCTCATGAAAACAATTAACTAAATATGCTTGGAATAATTGTTAAAAGTAAATAAAAAATATCAATAATCATTTTTGTTAACCTCATAATCATGAAATATTAAATTCCTTTTTTTGTTGTTTTGTGTAATAAAAAATATAATTTTGCGTTTAGAAATAATCAAAAAGAAACATTAAAATAAGTTGTAAATTGGTTTTGTGTATTAATACTTAATTACTACATTGCGCCACCTAAATTAATCATCACCTACTAGAAAACATGAAAGTAATTAAAAGCATAGCCTTAAAAACGATGTTAGCCCTAACATTAGTCGTGGGTTTAGCAAGCTGTAGCAAAAAATCTAAATCCGACAGCACCTCAAGAGGAACTGGGTGGAATGTAAGTAGTGCAAAAGGCGGTTTCAAAAATGCATCAAGCCACAAAGAACAAGAAACAGGACCAGGATTGGTTTTTATCGAAGGAGGAACCTTTACTAAAGGATTAATCCAAGATGACGTAATGCACGATTGGAACAATGTACCAAACCAACAACATGTAATGTCATTTTACATGGATGAAACTGAAGTTACCAACTTAATGTATCTTGAATATTTAGAATGGTTGAAAAAAGTATACCCTCCAACAGAAGAAAACTACAAAAACATCTATGAAGGAGCTTCACCAGACACATTAGTTTGGAGAAACAGATTGGGTTATAATGAAACTATGACAAACAATTACTTAAGACATCCTGCTTATGCAAACTACCCTGTAGTTGGTGTAAACTGGGTTCAAGCAGTTGAGTTTAGCAGATGGAGAACTGAACGTGTAAACGAAGCTATCCTAGAAAAAAATGGTTATTTAAAGAAAAACGCTAAATCATTAGATGTTTCTGCAGAAAGCAATTTTAGTACAGAAACATATTTAGCTGCACCAACACTTACTTACGGTGGTAACGAAGAAATCGTTTTAAAAGCAAAAGGAGCTAGAAAAGGTCCTAAACCTGATAAAAACGGTAAAGTTGTTGAAGAAAAAAATGTATACGCGCAAAGATCAACTGGTATCCTTTTACCAGAATACAGACTACCTACAGAGTCTGAGTGGGAATATGCAGCTGCTGCAGATGTTGGACAAAGAGAGTACAATATCTATAAAGGTCAAAAGAAATATCCTTGGTCTGGAAGTTATACACGTTCTGGAAAAAGATCTAACAAAGGATTCCAATTGGCTAACTTCAAGCAAGGAAATGGAGATTACGGTGGAATTGCTGGATGGTCTGATGACGGAGCTGACATTACTAATGAAGTAAAAAAATACCCTGCTAATGATTTTGGTTTATATGACATGGCTGGAAACGTAGCAGAATGGGTTGCTGATGTATACAGACCTATTGTAGATGTTGAAACAAATGACTTTAACTACTTCAGAGGTAACGTTTACACTAAAAACAAAATTGGAAAAGACGGAAAACTTGATGTTATCACAAGCCAAAATATAGTATATGATACTTTAAGCAATGGTAAATTAGTAGCTAAAAGATTAGCTGGTGAAATTGCTCAAGTTCCAGTTGACGATAACGAAACTTATTTAAGACAAAATTTCAGCACTAGCGACAACATCAACTACAGAGATGGTGACAAGCAATCTACTAAATTCTATAAATTTGGTGGAGCTGACGCTGACAAAGGTAAAATGACTGAAAAAGAAGCCATGTATAATGCTCCAAAGCACAATGTAAAAATTGACAGCTTAGGAAATATGGAAAGAAAATATGACAAGTCATCTAAAAGAACTACTTTAATTAATGATGCTGTTAGAGTATACAAAGGAGGATCTTGGAGAGACAGAGCTTATTGGTTAGACCCAGCTCAAAGAAGATTCTTCCCTCAAGATATGGCAACTGATTACATCGGATTCAGATGTGCAATGTCTAGAGTGGGTTCAAAATCTAATTCAAAAAAATCACCTAGAAATTAATATTTATAAAAATCTATCTAAAAGCCCTTTAATTAGGGCTTTTATTTTTTAAACTATATAATATGGATATCGAATACATTCATAATCTGTTTTTAAAATGCAATTCTATTTCAATTGACACACGTAAGATTGAGTCCAATTCACTTTTTGTAGCTATTAAAGGTGAAAACTTTGACGCCAATACATTCGCAAAAGAAGCATTAGAAAAAGGAGCTTCCTATGTTATAATTGACAATGCCGATTTTTTTATAGACAATAGAACCATTTTAGTCAAAAATAGTTTAGAGACCTTACAAGAACTAGCAAAGTTTCACAGAGCCTATTTAAAATTACCCATAATCGCTCTAACTGGTAGCAACGGAAAGACAACAACTAAAGAACTTATTCATGTTGTACTTTCTAAAAAATTCAACACAAAAGCTACTGTTGGAAATTTAAACAACCACATCGGCGTACCTCTAACTTTGTTATCTTTTAATTCCGAAACAGAGATTGGTATTGTAGAAATGGGAGCGAATCATAAAAAAGAAATTGAATTTCTATGTGAATTAGCAAAGCCAGACTATGGATATATAACCAATTTTGGCAAAGCCCATTTAGAAGGTTTTGGCGGAGTCCAAGGAGTTATTGAAGGTAAAAGCGAAATGTATGCTTATTTATCTAAAAATGATAAATTATGCTTTATAAATCTCGAAGATCCAATTCAAGTTGAAAAAGCAAAAACTTTAAAATCTTATTCTTTTGGCATAAACAAAGAAAGCGCCAATCTCAATATTAAATCTATAGAGGCAAATCCTTTTGTCACAATTAATTATTCAAATATTGTAATTTCATCACATTTAATTGGCCTATACAACTCCAACAATATAAATGCTGCAATTACTATTGGAAAGTATTTTGGAGTTGATGATAAAGCTATAAAAGAAGCTTTAGAAAGTTATATTCCCGAAAATAACCGCTCACAATTATTAACAAAAGGCACAAACCAAATTATTCTAGATGCCTATAATGCAAACCCTAGCAGCATGGCTGTGGCAATTGAAAATTTTGCACAGTTAGACAAACCTAATAAAATTGCTATTCTTGGCGACATGTTTGAGTTAGGAACTGAGAGCTTAGAGGAACATAAAAACATCATTTATTTACTTTCAAAAGAGGAAAAGACTGTTTGTTATTTTATCGGAAAAGATTTTTATCATAATAAAATAGAGAAAAACAATTTCCATTTTTATGAAAGCTTCGATCAATTTTCGGAAATCTTAAAACAAAAAAGCTTTGAAGATAAAATGATACTTATAAAAGGCTCCAGAGGAATGGCTCTAGAGAGAACATTAAACTTTATTTCATAAAATACAAAACAACGCCTTCAGTATCCCTAAAGGCGTTGTAATTTTTAAGTGGTTTATATTTTCTTTATTTAATGTTTATGATAAAAAAATTAAAACCACACATAAACAATGTAAGCAATTTTGCACTGGCAATCTTTTGTCTTAAATTTGCACGCCCGTTTCAACCGGCAAAACATTAAAAATATAAGTTTCTCACATTAAGTCACATAGAAGTTATTCTCATTTTTTCTTAGACTGAGAACTCAAGATCAAGTTAAATAAATTGGAAGTAAAAAAAGCACAAAATGCAGAAGCAAGCTGGACTATTTGCCAGGAATGTCAAGGACTTGGAAAAAAAAGACAAAGGCTCAGCAAGAAAGCACGACTTCGTTACCAGAAAGAATTTGATCAATTTGAAAAAACTAAAGACGAAGGAACTGCACCAGTTCGTCCTAAAAGCCATCTAAATTCATGCTTAAATTGTACCGGATCCGGATTGCTTCATTCCACCAGCCACCCTGCAGCAGATAAAGAAAACTATCCACATGTCGCTATTATTGGTGGCGGTATAGGCGGAGTAGCTTTAGCAGTGGCATGTTTACACCGCGGCATTCCTTTCACTCTCTATGAACGTGATAATAACTTCGATGCCCGATCTCAAGGCTATGGACTTACTTTGCAACAAGCAAGTAAAGCAATTGAAGGATTTGGAATTTTCTCATTAGACGAAGGGGTAATTTCAACTAGACATTTGGTTCATACTACAGAAGGAAAAGTGATTGGTGAATGGGGAATCAGAAAGTGGTTGCAGTCAGACACAAAAACTTCACCAAAACGCACAAATGTACATATTGCAAGACAATCTTTGCGTTTAGCTCTACTAAAGCAACTCGGCGAACATAATGCAGTACAATGGGGACATCAGTTAATAGATTTTAAGAAATCTGAAGGTAATTGCATTAATTTAAATTTTAATGTAAATGGAGAGATAAAAAGCTTCAAGGCAGATCTTCTGGTTGGAGCTGACGGTATTCGCAGTTCGGTAAGAAGATTAATCATTGGTGAAGATATTACTCCCTTGCGTTACCTAGGCTGTATTGTGATATTAGGCATCTGTCCTTTGAGTGCTCTCAAAGGTATTAACAGCTCTTTATTAGACTCATCTACTGTATTTCAAACCGCCAATGGTAATGAGCGGATCTATATTATGCCTTATACCTCAGACTCAGTGATGTGGCAACTTAGCTTCCCGATACCAGAAAAAGAGGCCAAAACATTAAGTGCTAAAGGTCCTCAAGCATTAAAAAAAGAAGCATCTCGTCGAACTCAGTGGCACGATCCAATTCCTCAGATTATAGCAATGACTCAGGAAACTCAGATTTCTGGCTATCCTGTATATGACCGAGAATTACTCGACTCAAAATTATTAACGAAAGGAGGACAAGTGACTCTGATTGGAGACGCAGCTCACCCAATGAGCCCATTCAAAGGACAGGGGGCGAATCAAGCCCTGCTGGATGCACTCACGTTGGCCCGAGGAATCACAAGAGGATGTAGACCATTATCACAATGGAGAAAAGCTGGGATAAGAGAAAGTGTATTAACAGAGTTTGAATCAGAAATGCTAGAACGCAGTGCCATCAAAGTAAAAGATTCAGCCGATGCCGCACAGTTCCTACATTCTGAAATTGTCCTTCATGAGAGTGATGAACCGAGAGGACGATGTCTAAAGAAAAAATATAGATAAAAAGGGATCAAAAACTAATCAAACCTAAATATCGTAAGTAAAATTTAGGCATAAAAAAACTCCTTAATTCCTTAAGGAGTTTTTTGTGGGCGATGAGGAAACAGAACCTTCTTAATTTGTAAGAATCTGAAAAAGAGCTAAAACCACAAGAAACCCAGTAAAATTAATGATTTGTCAAAAATAATACTTACAAAAAAATTAAGTTGAATTAAGGTAAATCTGAATAAATTTGAATCTTTTCGGGAATATTTCGGGATTTTAACTATATTCGTATTCTCAAAATATTGGATATGAACCTAAAATATTTCATTAAAAAATCAAAATCGGCAACCTCAAATATTTATGTTCGTTTTTGGGACAGTAACAGAATCGACCAAACTGCGGGAACAAAATTAAATGTTCAGTTTGAGCATTGGAACAAAGATAAGCAGGAAGTTAAAAATATAGCCACGGTTACAAACAGAGATTTTACAAACAGTAAACTACGCAATTTAAAAACCTTTATTCTTGACCAGTACAACATCGATTTTAATTCACAACAAAATATTAATAACACTTGGTTAAAGACTCAAATAAATACTTTTTTTGGAAGAGTAAATACTGATGAATCCCATAAAATTTATTTTGTGGCTTGGATTGAGAAATTTATTGCCGATTGCCCCAATAAAGCAATGCCTCCTTCAGAAAGCACAATCATAAAATTCAATAGGGTTAAAAACAAACTTACCGATTATCAAACGCACTTCGAAACCAAACTTCGGTTTCAGGATATTGATTTGAAATTTTACGAAAGCTTTTTATTTTACTGCCAAAAAGTTGAAATGCTGAACAATAATACTGTTGGTGGATTTATTACCATTATAAAGAATTGGTGCAGTAAAATAGAAATTGATGGGTTGCCAATAAGTCCGCAATACAAACACAGCGATTTTAAAGCTATTTCAAATAAAACCAAAGATGTTTACCTCACAGAAGCAGAAATAGACACTGTTTTTAACTATAATTTTGAGCAACAGGAGCGATTGGATAGAACAAGGGACAATTTTATCATTGGATTGCGTACTGGACTTAGGATTTCAGATTTTATGAAATTAAAACAGCTCAATATTGTAGGTGATTATATAGAAATTGAAACTAGCAAAACCGAGCACCCCGTAGTTATCCCAATGCACAGCCAAGTAAAGGCAATTTTGCAAAAAAGAAACGGTGCACTCCCCCCTACTATATCTGACCAAAAATTTAATGAATACGTGAAAGAAGTTTGTAAAACCATTGGTTTTGCTGATATGGTGGATGGCGCAAAAATGATAAACAAAAAAGACGAAAAAGACTTTTTTGGAGACAGTAAAGTAAAAATAAAAAGTATGATGCGAAAAGAGTTTGGCTCATATCCCAAGCACGAATTAATAACCTCACACACTTGCAGACGTTCTTTTGCAAGTAATCTTTACGGAAAATTGGACAATCCAACCATAATGGCAATTACTGGACACAAAACCGAAACCATGTTTTTAAAATACATAAAAATCACTCCAAGGGAACACGCAGAAAAGTTAAAAGAACATTGGAAAAAAGTAGAAGCCGAAAAACAAGCCAAGAAACAAAAACTATAGAATATAAAATGACCGTTGATTACAAATATATAAGCAAGCCTTATACCTTAGACGAATTAGTGAATGGGAATCCCATTTTTAAAATATATTATGATTATTTATATGATATATATGAATGGGATTGCCAATACACTATTGAGGAAAATGATAAGGTAAAGGAGAAAAATAAAGTAGAAGGAAATGATACAGTAGAAGGAAATGATACAGTAGAGGAAAACAACAAAATGGAAGTCTTTGATTACACTGAAAAAGGGCATCTGGAATTGATTTTCAATGAGTTTTTAAATATACTTTCCTTACTGTTACATGATAAAACAACTTATAAAGAAACACTAAAATTAATAAAACAGAAAAATGAAGAAATTGAAATGTTTGGTGTTCTCACGGAGTGCATTCCCTGTATTTTAGATGAATACCCTTTTTCGTATGAATCAAATATTTTTAAAAAGACTGACAAAAAAAAGACTGGCAAAAATTCAGATGAAAATTTAGAATCTGAAACATTAGACCTAAATAAAGAACAAAAGAAATGCCTTTCGTTTATTGTGAAAAAATACGTGAAAGACATAAACAACGCTCTTACCAGTAAAAATATACATGATCTAACCCTTTTTTTTGATAAACACCTCAATAATAGTCTTTTGGAAATGGCAAGTATATTAAACCCCAATGCGAAAAGGAAAAATGACAAAATCAATATCTCCGATAGCTATATCACTTCAGAATCCCAAGAAGCATTGGACGCATCCCAAAAAGTTTTATTGCTTGAAGAGTTAATCAGAAGCGATAAATGGGGAAATGCATCCGATAGAAAAAAAGCCGAAATTATATCTCGAATCATTGATAAGAATCCCGACAACATAAGACGGACATTATCAGAAATAAACAAATCATTGTCTTCTGCTTCAAATAAATTCAAAGAAGATTTACTAAAGGCTCAAAACATAATTAAACTTTTGGGGTAACCTTTGGGGTATACCCCAGAAGTTAAAAAACATTCACCTACATTAAGTTTGCCGTAATATAATTTTAAAAACAAAAAAGAATATTATGGTAAACTTACTTCAATTAGAAAACACAAACGCTTTAGATTTCAAAAATGAAATTTTAAAAGGCATAAAAGACTGTCTTGCGGATTTTGCAACTACTTTGCAAAGCGAAAGCGACCAATTATTGACCAGAGAGGAAACGGCAAAAATGTTGTCAGTCTCATTGGTCACACTTTGGGACTGGACACGAAAAGACATTATTCCCGCCTACAGAATCGGAAATAAAATACGATACAAAAAAAGTGAGGTTTTAAAATCATTAATTCAAAAAAATCAATTTGAATAATTTTAAAACCAAACCAATGAAAGCCTTAAAAATTCTATACTCCATTAGAAATAAAAAGGAATTGCAAGAGCTGTATTTGAGCCAGATCACTGAATTGCATATCCTAAACGGGATAAACGATATACTTCGAGGAACCCGAATGTCAATTCCAGCAGGAATGCGAATGCATGCTCAAAATATCACTACACAAGAAGCTATTATTTTCATAGAACAAAACGGGATACCCGATGGCTATACTTTATCTGACGAATTGAGAACGATGTTAGAAGAATATCGGGAGTTCTTTAAAAATCAAAAAAGAACACACAAGACAGAAAAAAGTAAAGGTGTAACAACCTTTTAAAGCCTAACATTTCTTTTGCAAAGCTTTGCAAAGGCTTTGCAAAAGAAACAACCCCATTGCAAAGGAATTGCAATGGGGTTAAAAATAGATATAGTTATGAATGAAAAAAATCTAACCAAAGATATAATTTTAAAGCACACTACTGTAGAAGATATTTACACGAAATTTCTAAGCTTAAATGATTTCCCCAAAAGAAATATTTCAAGTCCGTTTTCTAAGGACAAAAAACCATCCTTTAAGGTATGGAAAAATGGAAGTTTCAAATGTAACAGTACTGGAAAACAGGGCGATGTATTTCAATTTGTTGCGGAGTTAAATAGCTGGGATTGCAAAAGCCAATTCAATGAAGTATTAAATGCCATTGCATCCGAAATGAACTTGACTTTAGCAATAGGAACCAACAAGAGAGCCTTTGCAAAGGAAAACCAACCTTTTGCAAAACCTTTGCAACAATTAGACGCAACCTTTGCAAAAGAAAAAAAGCCTTCACTTTTAACCGTTTCCACAAGGGAGTTCACAACATTAGATTTAGAGTACTGGAATAAATTAGGGGTTCAAAAAACAACATTGGAAAAGTATAAATTGCATTCTATTTCAAGTTATACATGGACGGATAAGAAACCGATTTATACCAAAAAGGAAAGTGTTGCTTTTGCAATTGAATTGCAGGAAAATTTTAAAATGTACATTCCCAATCAAGTTGAAATCGGAATTAAGAAAAATGTTTTACCTCCATTTCCAACGGAAATTTTCGGAATGGAACAACTCGGAACAGCAAAAAAAGAAAATCTAATCATTTGTGCGGGCGAAAAAGATGTAATCGTTGCTAATTCAAGGGGTTTTCACGCTGTAACTTTTGGAAGTGAAGCAATCCATCCAAAAGACGAACAAATTAAAAAATTGCATTCTCTTTGCAACAACTTGTTTATATGCTACGACAATGATAAAACAGGAGAAAACGGACGTAATGCAATCACAAACCGTTTTTCTGAAATCATACCCTTGAAACTTCCCGAAAATGAAACCTTTAAAGGCTATGACATTACCGATTATTTCCAAGAGCATTCTGCACAGGATTTTCAAAAAATAATGGACTTGGCAGTAAAAAATAAAAGTGTCACAACAGTTCAAAATGTTGAAAACAAAGACTTAACAACCATATTTCATATAGCAGAAGATTATTTACTGGAGCATTATGATTTCAGAAACAATGTAATTTCTCTTGAAATTGAAATTAGCCATAAAGACGAAAATAAATGGGCAGCCTGCAATGAAAATTCCCTTTGGTTGGAAATGCAAAAGAAAAGCATAAAAATTCCTTTAAATTCTTTGATTGCCATACTAAAAAGTGATTTCGTTCCGAACTACAACCCATTGATACATTACTTTGCCAATTTACCCCAATGGGACAAAGAAACGGATTATATAAAACAGTTTTCAGAATATGTTAAACTGGAACTGGGAGAGGATAAAGAACAGTTTGAATATCATTTTAAAAAATGGTGCGTAAGAGCCGTTAAATGTGCCATAGTTGATGATTATTTTAATAAACAGGCATTTGTATTAACCGATGATGGTAACGGGCAAAACATTGGTAAAAGTTCTTGGTGTAGGTTTCTTTGTCCAAACGAATTATCAAATTATATGGCTGAAGACATGAGTGACGATAAAGATGCGCGTATTTTGCTTTGCAAAAACTTTTTAATCAACCTTGATGAGTTGGCTGCTTTGTCCCGAAAAGAAATTAACCAGTTAAAATCCTATTTCAGTAAGGCGCAAATAAATGAGAGACTGCCTTATGATAGAAAAAATTCCATCATTCAAAGGGTTTCCAGTTTTATAGGTTCTACCAACATGACCACTTTTTTGCAAGACGAAACGGGTTCAGTTCGTTGGTTGTGTTTCATTGTAAAATCAATAGACTGGAATTACAAAAAAGAGTTTGACATTAATACTCTTTGGGCGCAAGCCTATGCCCTTTCAAAAGACAAAAGCTATGATGAAACTTTGAGTATTGACGACATTAAGCAAAATGAAATCCGAAACGAAAAGTTTCAAATTGTTTCTCCCGAAAGAGATTTGATACACAAACATTTTGAAATTCCTGCAAAAATTGAATCTGCTGAATTTTTAACATCGACAGAAATATTGCATCATATAAGTTTGTATACATCTGGGGTTAGACTCTCAAACATTGGAATCGGAAAAGCGTTAAAAAGCGCTGGCTTTAAACGAGATAAGCACAATCAAGTTTACGGATATTGGGTAAAAAAGAATTTCACCTAAAATAAATTTACAATAAAAAATAAAAATCACTGCAAATATGCTTTTCTTCTTACCCATCTTACCTAATCTTTGCTAAGTCCCATGACCATTGGGCTAACAGTGGGTAACTTAATTCTATTTCTTCTTACCTTATCTTGCCTATCTTACCTTTATTACAATCTTAAAACTATAAAAAAGTAGGTAAGATGGGTAAGAAGGGTAAGATAGGTTTTTTGACTCTTAACCCTTGGTATCATTGTGCTGGGTAAGATAGGTAAGATTATTTCGTTTTTTTTGACCCAATGAAAATTTTATTCCAAGTTTTATATTTTTCTGCATTTGTGATTGGTTCCCTAAGTGATTTTATTATTTATTGTTTTGGGTGGAAGTGATATTTTCCAACAATTTTGCCTTGTTCTAGAAAAAAAATACATCTACTAATAATTAGGGCAAAGCCAAACCGAATCCTTTATCCAAAATAAAGGCTATTTAAAGATTTCTCAAATCAACCCTCTAAGGTTTTTCATTACATCAATAGCTATTTCTCAGAAGAAGAAATTGAACCCAAAAGCTGTTTTTCCTGAAGATGTAATCGAATGCTTAGAACACCAAATGCAATAGTTAAACCGTAGTAACAAACAGATGTGTCTTTGTGTTTGTGTGTTTCTTGATAGTGGCGTTTTTTTGTCTTATCGCTTATTGTAAAAAAAGGCTATATGTCATTTTAACAAGATTAAACCTTTAAATATCACTTAAATATCACTAAAAATGGGTATTGTATATGCCAATAATTGAACCTAATCTTGTGCGAATTTTTATACACACAACTTTTAGTGCAAAAAAAAAGCACTTTTTTTAAATTAATACCCCTAAAAAAAAATGAAAAAAAAACACTTACTATCCCTATTGTTTTTCCCCCTACTTATACACTCTCAGGATATACTTTGGGAAAAATCGTATGGAGGTAAACATGCTGATTATCTATTTGATGCACAACCCACAGCCGATTATGGTTTCATATTAGCAGGGAGTTCCCTGTCTGATAAAACCGGAAATAAAACAGATAACAATCATGGAGATCTGGATTACTGGATTTGGAAAATGGATGAAAAAGGCGAACTCGATTGGCAAAAAAGTATCGGAGGCAGTGGTTTTGATTTGCTTCAAAGCATCAAAAACACCACAGATGGAGGCTTTATTTTGGCTGGAACCTCAAACAGCCCTCAAACACCTACAGGAGCCATTGGCAACAAAAAAGAGAACTGCAAAGGAATTACTGATTTTTGGGTAATCAAACTCAATGCTAAAGGAGAAGAACTGTGGCAAAAAACAATTGGCGGCAGCGGTCAGGATGAACTCCTATGTGCTTTTCAAACCATTGATGGAGGTTATATGCTCGGAGGCTCTTCCAACAGTACTCTAGATCCCAAAACAGACCTTACAGAAAAAGGTACTATAGATGTAAAACCCGACTTAACGGGTAAAACCGAAAAATGTAGAGGCAACATGGATTATTGGATTGTAAAATTGGATAAGACTGGCGCTGTACAATGGCAAAAAACATACGGTGGAGAATATGCAGATGTACTGAGAAGCATGGAACAAACCTCAGATGGAGGGTATATCTTGGGAGGGTATTCTAATTCATCTCGCTCAGGAGATAAAACGGAAGCTAATACTGGAATTGGTGATTACTGGATTCTAAAAATTAATAGTGAAGGGAAAATAGAATGGCAAAAAACCTATGGTGGCAATGGAGACAATCAATTGTACGTAATTCATCAAACAGAGGATGGTGACTATATAGTAGGAGGAAATTCTAACAGCACAACACCTCTTACCACTTTAGGAGGCAATGTGAGTAATGGAACCGATTACTGGATATTGAAACTGAATGAAAAAGGCGAAGTTCTTTGGAGTAAAACCTACGATTTTGGAAAAGTCGATATTTTGACCTCCTTGGTCGAAAATAAAGATCATACCTATCTCATTGGCGGATATGCCCAAAGTGAAAACAAACAACCAAGAGAAGGTCTGGTTGGAAAAGCAACTAACCTTGTAAACAAAGATAGAGAAGGAATTAATGATTACATCGCCTTAAAAATTGATGAAAAAGGCGAAGAAACCTGGAAGAAAACAGTAGGAAGTGGCGGAGAAGACATACTACGCAAACTAATAGAAACAAGAGATGGCGGCTATCTTATGGCTGGAACCTCAAACTCCAATGCCTCTAAAGATAAAAACGGAAATATTGGCGGAAATGATTTTTGGGTAGTAAAGATAAAAGACAAAACCAAACTAGAGAAAGTAAAAACAAGCGTAGAGGCCATTCCTAATCCAACAGTGGCATTTACCAATATTATCATAGGCTATGAATTTGAAAACGGAACAGCAACTGTAGTAGATATAGCAGGTCGTATACTACAACGATTCCCTATTACAGAGCGAACCGTTCCGGTAGATTTAAGCCAATATCCCGAGGGAATTTATGTCGTGAACATAAAAACCAATGTACATAGTGATGGAGTGAAAATAATAAAAAAAGGAAAAAATTAAAAGAAACACAATGAATAGAATACATACTACCAACAACAGTATCAAATATGCATTTTTTCTGTTGTTCATTTTTACATCTTTGCATACTCTTGCACAGGATACCAGTAAATTTTTACCCAATATAATCCCACCATCTCCTACAGCGGGAGAATTGGGTAAATACGGCAACGTTCCTGTTGGAATGTTTACTGGAGCTGCCAATATTTCGGTTCCGCTGATTACTTTTAAAACAAAGGATTTAGAATCACCCCTATCGCTTTTTTATGGTTCTAATGGAATAAAGGTCGATGAAGTTGCCTCAAATGTAGGATTGGGTTGGAATCTTAATTTTGGAGGCGTAATCACCAGAACCGTAAGAGATAAATCCGATGATAATCAAACAGGAGTTTACCCACCAGATAATTTATCAACTGCTACCAATGCAGAAAAATTACAATTTTACAGAGCAGCAGGACAGGATAATGCGGATACTGAAAGAGATCAGTATTCTTTTAATTTTAATGGCAACTCAGGGAAATTTGTATATGATAAAAACGATGCACCGGTTTTTGTAAACAATCAAAAAATTAAAATACAAAGAATCGGAACTAATAATGCCGATTTTCTATTGACTACCACCAATGGTGTCAAATATTATTTTACAGAAGAAGAAACCACCACCTTTAGAAATATGGGGGCTGGACATTCTGTGATAAGTGGGTCTACAACCGCATGGTATTTAAGCAAAATAGTGCATCCTAACGGGTCTGAGATTTATCTTACCTATGATGACACCAATATGGATTACACGGCATCAAATTCCCAAACACTCACCATGTCCTATCCTCAAATACAAAATGGTTGTGAAGGAGCTCCGTATACTTATGCTCCAACACTTAGCGGTATTGTTTCTTACAAAATGACCGTTATTGGCAAAAGAGTAAACAAAATATACAGCAATAATAGCAGTGATGGCTATATCACTTTTGCTTATACGGCTTCGGGAGTTAATGAAGAAGTACAAGGTAATAGCAAAATTGAATTCATTTCCCAATACAATGCTGATGGAGTTGTGATTGAAAAAATAAGCTTCAATTATTTAAAAACAGCCAATCAGCGTGTTTTTCTGCAAAACATCACATTTATAGATCCTACTAAAAAATATGCTTTTGAGTATGTAAACCAGTCAAGTTTTCCTAAAAGACTTGCAACAAGTCAGGACCATTGGGGGTATTATAATGGTAAGAATAATACCAATTTAGTACCTAAAAACATAGCCGATTTTAATACAGGCTTAAACAATATAGAGTATAGTGGAGCCGATAAAGAACCGAATGCAAATTTTGCTAAAACAGGATTATTAAGTAAAATTATTTACCCTACCAAAGGATATACTGAGTTTGATTATGAGAGCAATACCTATTGGGGAAAAAAAACAACTTATCCTCCAAAAACAGAAGAAAGCATAGACTTGACCTTTACAGATGAGGATGGTGATAATTTGGATGATAATGGAAATGAGAGATCCCTTACTATTACCTCCCCAATTGATCAAAGAGTTGAATTTAAAGGATTTGTTGTTTATGTAAGTAAAGAAGAGCCTAAATACGATCAGAATGGCAATCCAATACCAGATCCTGCAGACTCCGGAAATTATAATGCTTACATGCAAATAAGTTGTACCGATTCTCCAGATACGTATCTTTCATTTTATGATATTACTCAGTTTGGAACTAAAAATTATTATCCCAGCAGTTTTACTATTATAAAGAAAAAAACCAATTTTTTTTATTTTGATGCAGTAGCAGGCAAGAGTTATAAAATTAAACTTGTAAAAAGAGGGATTCGAGTTACAGCAAAGACTGATATTGTGTATTATGCTACTCTCCCATTAACGACAAATACAAATATAGAAACAGGTGGTGTTCGAATTAAATCGACCAAAGACATTACAGAGCCAACTGCTAAAGCCAACTACAAACGGTATTATTATGGCAGCAAGGACGATATAAATCATTCTTCGGGAGACAAAGGAAAAACTCCTTTTTATATGGATATAGAACTTCTAAGAAGGACATGCCAAACTGGACTTGGTAATATTTTTATAGATAATACCAATCTCGTGGTTAGTTCCAGTAGTATAATTTCTTTGTTTGATACCGGCAGTAGCAATTGTTTTTATAAATATGTAACCATTAGTGAGGGTGGGGATGCTTTTGAGAATGGTGGAGAAACAAAAGAATTCATTATACACAGAGATAATTGGGAAGATGATTTTGATACTAACGGTGAACCGGTAACAGTAGATCATAGTGTAAATGGTAATAGCAAAATTTTAGGGACAGTTGATATTAAAAGTGCCCCGCTTACTAATTTCGGATGGGATAATGGTCTCGAGATAAAATCACAGGTATTTCAGAAAAGAAACGAAAATGCTTCATTTGTAATTGTAGCCGAGAATGAAAATAAATATAAGTTAGATACTTCTTATTCCAACGAGGTAAGGGGGTATAATGTTCGAAAACATTTTAACGATCCCTTCTCACTTTCTGAAATTGTCGATAATTTGAGTATAGTAGAATACAAAACAAAATCATACTGGTTTTATCTGGAATCATCCATATCCAAAAAATATAATCTTAACGGACTAAATCCAGTAGAAACAATAACAACCTATGGATATAACAATCCATCACATCTTCAGCTGACTTCGCAAAGCACCAAATCCTCAGCAAAGGAAACATTAGAAACCAAGTATTATTATCCTCTGGATTTAGCTATGGCTTCAGAACCTTTTGTACTGGATATGATAGCAAGCAATAGAATTGATTCTCCGCTGAAAACAGAAACCTATAGAGGGAATAGCAAACTATCCGAGCAAAAAACAGAATATGCAAAGGATGCCACAACAAGTAATTTGTTATTGCCTAAGTTTATTTACGCTGCAAAATTTCCTAATTCATTGTCTACGGCAAATTCTTTGGAAAGAAAAATTACATTCGACAAATACGATGAAATTGGGAATATTCTCCAATATACTTTAGAGAGCGGAACACCAGTGGCAATAATCTGGGGATACAATAAAACCAAACCGATAGCCAAAGTCGAAAATGCAACTTATGAACAGGCTAATGCTGTTTATTCGACAAATGACAATACTTTCAGAAACAGTTTACCAAATGCGATGATTACTACTTATACTTATATTCCTTTGGTAGGAATAAAAACAGTTACCGATCCCAAAGGCTTAACAACTTATTATGAATATGACGAATTTAATCGTTTGAAAGTAGTAAAGGATAGTCAAGGAAAAATTGTAACAGAAAACCAATATCATTATAAAAACTAAATAAGAGCACCATGAAAAAAAATATATTTAGTTTTTTATTACTACTGATTGTTTCATTAGGATACGGACAGATTAAAACCCTTAAAGCAGTTCCATCAGTCATTGGCGGCGGTGGTGATGGGAATACTTATCCATGGTTTATTGATCGTGATAAAGACGGATTTGGAGATCCTAATTTAAGCATTTTAAGACCTACTAAACCAAATGGTTATGTATGGAATGATTTTGATTTAGATGATAGTACCCCGTATATTACTGATGTAACCCCTACCCTATATTTTTGTCAGGATATAGATGGGGATACTTTTGGGAATCCAAATACAGGAAGGTTATATAGCATAAAGCCTCCGGGTTATGTACCGAATGGTTTAGATTGTGATGATAAAAATGGAGCTTTGACACCCAATACTGTTTGGTATCGTGATGGCGATCACGATGGTTTTGGTACCGGTTCAATTACTACAAAAAGCTGCTTGCAACCTACAGACTATGTGTCTAATGCAAGTGATTATGATGATGGCAATGGAGCGATTACCAATATACAGCCACAAACTTTTTACAGGGATTATGATACCGATACTTTTGGAAGCCCAACTGTGACCGTATATTGTAGTGTAAAACCTGCCGGTTATGTAACCAATAATCTAGATTGTAATGATGGAAATATCGCAATAAACCCCAATACAGTTTGGTACAGAGACGTAGATGGAGATAATTTTGGAATTCAGGGAGACAAAGTTTTAAGCTGTACAAGACCCGCTGGATATACAGACAACGGAGATGACTGTGAGGATTCTGATGGCGATTTAAATCCCAATACTGTTTGGTATCATGATGGTGATCATGATAATTTTGGTACAGGTACTGGTTCTCGTTATGGATGTTATCCTCCCCTTAATCATGATTATGTACTAAAGGGAGGGGATTGTGATGACAAAGACATTACTGTACATCCAGATGTAATGTGGTATCGTGATGTAGATGGTGATGGTTTTGGTTTAAGCACCAATTTTATTAAAAGTTGTACAAAACCAGGAGGCTATGTTCTTTTGTCTGGAGATTGCGATGATGGAGATAAGTTCGTAAAACCAAATACTATTTGGTATTTTGATAACGATGGCGACGGACATGGCACTAGTTCGCAAACGAAACAAAGTTGCACAAAACCAGAAAAATATGTTGATAAGGCAGATGATTGTTATGACTATGATATAACTGTATATGAAGTTGCTATTTGGTATCGTGATGAAGATGGCGATAGTTTTGGCAATGCAGCAGACGCCATTTCAAGTTGTAAGAAACCCTACAAGTATGTACTAAACAAATCCGATTATGATGATACTACAGGAAATATCACCAATATCCAACCGCGAACTTTCTATGAAGATTATGATAAAGACACTTTTGGGAATCCAAACGTAAGTTTGTACTATAGTCTTCAACCTACGGGTTATGTAACCAATGCCAGTGATTATAATGATAGAACTGAGTTTATTACCAATATCCAACCGCGAACTTTCTATGAGGATTATGATAAAGATACTTTTGGGAATCCAAACGTAACTCTTTACTATAGTCTTCAACCTACGGGTTATGTAACCAATGCCAGTGATTATAATGATAGAACTGAGTTTATTACTAATATCCAACCGCGAACTTTCTATGAGGATTATGATAAAGATACTTTTGGGAATCCAAATATAAGCCTTTACTATAGTCTCCAGCCTACAGGATATGTAGCTAATAATACCGATTGTGATGATAGTAAAGGCGAGCTAAACCCTAACACAAAATGGTATGCAGATAATGAACCCGATGGTTTAGGTGATCCCTTAAATTATATACAACAATGTACAAAACCTCCCGGAAATTATGTCGCCAACTACTCGGATAATTGTCCGTCTGTAGCAGGAACAAGTCCAGACTGTAGTAGTTTGGCATCTCCTTCATCAGACTACAATTATGTTATAACTACGACTTATAAAGAACCTACTGGAACTATTTTGCAGAATCCATCTCCTGAAAAAGCGTTAGTGAATATTACGTATTTTGATGGACTGGGAAAACCGGTACAACAAATTGCCAATAAGCAATCGACAGAAGGAAAAGATATTATAACGCATATTGGCTACGATGATTTTGGCAGACCAACAAAGGAATATCTGCCTTATGCTTCAACTTCTGGTAATATGACTTATGATGGAAATGCTGTAACAAATGCCATCAATTTTTACAGTACAGAGAAATATGAAAATACGGCGAACCCTTTTTCTGAAAAGAAACTAGAATCATCCCCCCTAGGCAGAGTCTTAAAACAAGCCGCACCGGGAACCGATTGGGCTATGGATAGCGGTCACGAAATCAAAATGGCTTATCAAACCAATACAGCTACAGAAGTAAAGTGGTATCGAGCAACCACAAACTGGAATGCCGGATCGGGATTGCATGATATTACCTTCTCTGAGGATGGTACTTATGCAGCCAATGAATTAATAAAAACCATTACTTATGATGAAAACACTTCCGCAAGTCCTACCGAAACAGCAGGAAGTACTGTTGAGTTTAAAGACAAAGAAGGAAAAGTAATTCTAAAAAGAACCTACGAATCAGGAACTAAACACGATACGTATTATGTGTATGATACGTACGGAAACCTAACCTATGTAATTCCGCCTAAGGCTGATGGAACCATAAATCAGGAAGTACTTGACGGATTGTGTTACCAATACAAACATGATTATCGCAATCGATTGGTCGAGAGAAAACTACCGGGCAAACAATGGGAGTTTATTGTATATGATAAACTGGACCGACCTGTTGCCACAGGTCCTGCAAATTCCCCTTTTAAAGACGATACAGCAGTGGGTTGGTTAATTACTAAATACGATGCTTTTGGTAGACCGGTTTATACGGGTTGGCTAAATTCTACTGCGAATGTTTCGAGCCGAACCAGTATGCAAAATGCTCAAAATACTGCCACGGTTTTGTTTGAGACCAAACAGACTTCGGGTGCAATAGATGGAATTGAGGCATATTATAGCAATACTATTGCCCCTACTGGTTTTAAACTCCTAACGGTTAATTATTATGATAATTATGCATTTCCTAATATGGGAACCGCTCCTACCACTATAGAAGGTCAAACGGTTTTGGCTAATGTCAAAGGTCTCGCAACCGGTAGTTGGACAAGAGCGCTTAGCTTGGCATCTGTAATTTCGGGAGAAACTAACGTTACCTTTTATGACAGTAAAGCCAGACCAATAGGCAGTTATTCCCAAAATCATTTGAGTGGATATACCAGTACTGACAGTAAACTTGACTTTAGCGGAAAACCAATATATACCATAACCAAGCATAAACTCATGAGTGGTAGTACTGAACTTACTGTAAAAGAAGAATTCACCTATTCTGCGCAAGATCGTTTGCTCACACATACCCACCAGATAAATGGTGGTGCAATTCAGCTATTGGCAGACAATACCTATGATAAATTGGGACAACTGACCAGTAAAAAAGTAGGGAACAATAGTGGTATGCCTTTGCAAAAAGTAGATTACAGCTATAACATTCGCGGCTGGATGACTGAGATTAACAAAAAAGCCAATTTGCAACAAGATACTGACCCAAGAGATTGGTTTGCTTTTGCGATAAACTATAACAAGCCTACCACTAATACCAGTGTTAAACCGTTATATAATGGCAATATAGCCGAAACATTCTGGCGATCTAACTCTGATGGTACATTCCGTTCCTATGGGTATCAATACGATGATCTAAACCGATTGAAAAAGGCTATTTACCAAAAACCAGGGGAAAATATTCCAGTTTCGGGTGCTTATAATGAGAGTTTGAGTTATGACAAGAATGGTAATATCCTGTCTCTGCAAAGATTTGGTGGTAGCGATGCGCCTTCAATCATTTTTCAGATAGATGATTTATTGTATGATTACAGTAATGCGAACTCTAACCAACTTACGAGAGTAACCGATGGTTCAATGGGTAATGACAATCAGGGTTTTATAGATGGAAATAAAACGGGAGATGACTATAATTATGATGCCAACGGGAATATGATTACGGATAAAAACAAGAACATTACCGGGATTGTGTACAACCATTTGAATCTTCCTACTAAAATAACATTTGGAACTGGAAATTCTATTGCATATATTTACAACTCAGTTGGGCAAAAACTTGAAAAAAAGGTAACTGATAACGGTATTATTACCCTGACTAAATATTTGGGCGGGTATCAATATAAAGACAATGTGTTGCAGTTTTTCCCAACGGCGGAAGGTTATGTAGAGCCTAACGGAAGTTCTTTTAAATACGTGTTTCAATACAAGGATCATTTAGGAAACGTACGATTGAGCTACAGTGATGCCGATAAAAACGGAACCATTACCAATGCTGAGATTATCGAGGAGAGTAACTACTACCCTTTCGGTCTCAAACATAGTGGGTATAATTCTGTGGTGACTTCCACCAATCCAGGGCAAAAAAAGCTTTTCCAAAGCCAGGAACGTCAGGATGAATTAGGACTAAATTGGGACAGCTTTAAATACAGAAACTACGATTTTGCTATAGGTAGGTTTATGTCTATCGATCCGTTGACTGAAGAATATTCTGATTGGTCTCCATATGTGTTTAGTGGAAACAGAGTTGTTGATGCGGTAGAACTTGAAGGAAGAGAACCTGAAGATTTTCGTTTTAGACAAGCCCAGATAGCCAAAGGAGGCGTTCAAGCCAGAGCAGAAACAGATAATAGTAGTGCCAATCAGGCTGTATTTCAAACTGCAGTAAGGGTTATGACTCCTATTGAAGATATTTATAGTCTTGTTACAGGGAAAGATTTTGATGGAAATGATGCAAATAGAGCACAAGCCGGAATGATGATTTTGATGACAGCTACACCTGTAAAAGCTGAAGTTAAAGAAGGTATTATTATTGCGGAGCATGGGGCAGAATCTGCCGTAACTAAAACAGAAAGCAAAACTTATCAAACCTATACTAAAGAACATCCTACAGAAGGAACATATTCTGGTAGAACAAGCGGGACTGGTAAGCCTGAGGCGAATGTTAGAGCTAGAGACGCAAACCACCACATGAATGATAAAGGTTATGGTCCAGCTAAACTGGACAAATCTTCATCTAGTTCAGATGCTATTAGAGGAAGAGAGCAACAAAATATTAATAATAATGGTGGTGCTAAATCAGAAGGAGGAACATCGGGTAATGCCATAAATGGAATAGGTCCTAAGAATCGAAAAGCAGCACAATATGAAGCAGCTGCTAAAAAAGAATTTGGGAATTAATAAAATATTTGAACAATGAATAAAAGACAAAAAATAACGACTGGTTCGATATTAGAAATAAATATTGAAAATAAATATTATGTTTATGCACAAATACTATCCAATGGGGATGGGATTGTTTTTTTTGATTACAAAAGTCCTAGTCCACTAAAGGATTTTTCAATACTGGAAAACAAACCAGTTCTGTTTATTATTACAGTTTATAATGATGTGATAACAAAAGGACATTGGTTAAAAGTTGGTAAGTTGGGAATAAGAAAAGAGTTTGAAATTTTACCTTTGAAATTTATCCAAGACGCTCAACATCCAGATAGGTTCGAGTTTTACAATCCCAATACTGGGGACATTACACCTACAACAAAAGATAAGATTAAAGGATTAGAAAGAGCAGCTGTATGGGATGCCAATCATGTTGAGGATAGAATTAGGTCTCATTATGAAGGGACAACAAGTATTTGGATGAAAGAAGATTTAGAATTATTTAAAGAATAAGTTATAATCTAAAACGAAAAAAGCCCCAAATTGGGGCTTTTTTATTTAACATCATTCAGTACGCCTGAGAGTGCATCTTTTAATTTTTTCTTTCGTGCAAAAGCACCACAATATGAAGCAGCTGTTAAAAAAGAATTTGGGAGATAATTAAAATATTTGGATAATGAATAAAAGACAAAAAATAACGGTAGGTTCAATACTTGAAATAAACATTGATGATAGATATTACGCTTATGTACAAATTTTAGATAAAGGAGGTTATGCTTTTTTTGATTATAAAAGTGAAAAACACTTGACCGACTTATCTATACTACAGGAAAAGCCTATTCTATTTATAGTTGGTGTATACGAAGATGTTGTTAAAAAAGGGCATTGGTTAAAAGTAGGTAAACTTGATATAAGACAAGAACTAGAAATCCAACCGATGCAATTTATCCAAGACGCTCAACATCCTGATAGATTTGAGTTTTATAATCCTAACACTGGGGATATTACACCTACAACAAAAGATAAAGTTAAAGGGTTAGAAAGAGCAGCTGTATGGGATGCCAATCATGTTGAGGATAGAATTAGGTCTCATTATGAAGGGACAACAAGTATTTGGATGAAAGAAGATTTAGAATTATTTAAAGAATAAGTTATAATTTAAAACGAAAAAAGCCCAGAATTGGAGCTTTTTTATTTAACATCATTCAGTACGCCTGAGAGTGCATCTTTTAATTTTTTCTTTCCTGCAAAAGCACCACAATATGAAGCAGCTGCTAAAAAAGAATTTGGGAGATTATGCCACAAATTATTTTAATGGGAATTAAAAAATAAAAATTATGAAAAAGATAATTGAAAAGTATTCAGAAATGCCTAAAAATCTATTCAAGAGAGTATTTATTACATTCTTATTTGGCTATATCCCTTTTGCGATTTTGCACATTATTTTAAACATAACTGAAGTTATACCTGTAAATTTTAATGGCAAAGAGGTTTATGGAATAAAGGGAATTATTATTCTTGTACTATTCATTCCATTCGTTGTTTTAATAGTGTCATTTTTTGTTTGGTTGTATTTTATTTTTGGAAATCTAGTCTTAAGAATAATTAAAAAAATGTTTTATGAATAAGTTGCTTATAGGACTTATGGTTCTGTTTAGTTTAATAAATAATAATTTGTATTCTCAAGATACTATAAAAACAGAATTTTATAGTATTAAAGTACCTGAAAAGACATCTGTAAAAACGTTTGCTTCTACTCACGAGAAATTAGCAAATATTGATGCTTATCAGTTTATTGTTAATGAAAAGCCTAAATATATCTTGTATTTAATGTCAAATAAAACAAACAAAGAAATAGTATCTGTTAATATTGATAACTATAAAGACTATTTATTTGATTTAGGAGATTTGAAAATATTGGCAGTAGAGGATTTAAATGAAAAGATTAAGATCTATTTTACTTACATTGATAAAGAAAATATAAAAGGGATTATATATGTCTCAGTAAATAATGATATTTTAAATAGATTTGTTTTTTTACTTCCAAATGAAAATGCTAAAGAAATTTTTCAAAAAGAAATTGATAAATTAGTAAATAGCGTTGTAGAAATTAAAAACCATTGGGGAAATGTTTCAGATTAGGTGTTTTTACAAAAAAAAAGTAATTACCTGAAAATGAATATGTATTTAAAAAAAACGAATAAAACAGAGGTGATCAACAGGTCACCTCTTCTATTCCAATCGCGGAGGATTATGTAGAACCTAACGGAAGTCCTTTCAAATACGTGTTTCAATACAAAGACCATTTAGGGAATGTTAGATTGAGTTACGGGGATGCCAATAACGACGGAGCCATTATCAGTGCTGAGATTATCGAGGAGAGTAACTACTACCCTTTCGGTCTCAAGCATAGTGGGTATAATTCTGTGGTTACTTCTGCAAATCCAGCAGGAAAGCGCCTTTACAACGGAAAAGAATTGCAAGATGAACTGGGGCTTAACATGTACGACTATGGCGCACGTAATTACGACCCTGCTTTAGGACGTTGGATGAACATTGACCCGAAAGCTGAAGAAAGTAGAAGATTTAGTCCTTATGTTTATGCTAATGACAATCCTGTATTTTTTATTGATCCTGATGGGATGTCTGCGGTTGAAAATGGTGACCCAACATATTTGTTGCAATCTGTTAATTATAATAAGAAAACAGGTAATTATACAATAAAGGAAAATGTTTCTGTAAGTAACTCAAATTCTTCTACTCAAGTAAATGCATTTGGAGCAAAAACAGAAGTGACTAATACAACAAATACAAGTGCTAATTTTACTACTGTAATTAATTCTAAAGGAGAAATTGTAAGTAAATCGAATACTGTTGAAACAACTAAAACAACGACAGAAAGAGATACTTCAAATGTTTTTGATTTAGGAAAAGTAACATGTTCTGAAACAAAAACATCGTCTGATAAAAACTTAACAGGTCCATTGGCAACAGCTTTTTCGGGAAGTGTAGATGGGATGAAAGATTTAGTAGTCCCATTAAAAAATGACCAGCAAAAATTTAGAGAGACTACATCAGACGTGCCAGGTGCAGGCGATGGTACTACCGGAGGTTTTGGTAGATTAGGAGAATCATTAATAAACTATGCTCGTGGAACTGCCAATCAGTATTCATCAGCGATTACAAAATCTAATAATGGTAAATTAGGAAGCAATGATTTTAATAATGCAGGATATATAAATTATTCTAAAGCATTAAATATAGTAGGAACAACACTTAATAAAAAGTAAAAAAAATGGCAAGAGAACCTTTCGCAGCGAAACTTACCTCAATTTGGATAGGAGGATTTTTCTTTTGGATTATAAAAGGATTTAAAGGGAACATAAGTGAACAATACACTAAAGAATGTGAGAATAGAAATGTTTGGGCAGGTTATATAATAACATTATTATTCGCATGTATTGTTGGATATGTAATACTTAATGAATAAAAATTTTAAAACAAAATGACCCAGCTGGCGCGAGTATCTCGCTCCTGAACACAAGCAAAACCAATAAAAAAGCCACTTCATTACGGAGTGGCTTTTTGGTAATGCATCAGATATGTGGTAATGTATAAGATATGTTGGTGGTTAATTATACTACTCCGCTGACAAAAGCAGAACGAAAAGAATTTAACAAAGCTCGAACTGAATATTGGAAAAGCAAATTTCCTAAAAAATAGAAATATGGATATAAATATATTATGTAAAGATTTATTAGAAGAATTATATAAATTTTCAAGTGATGTTATAACTTTTGGGAAGCCAATAAATGATGATAGATTAGAAATTTTTGAAAAAAGCATTGGGATTTTTATTACCAACAGATTTTAAAAATATTTTAAAAAAGCATAATGGAATTTCTATTCTTGGGAAAGAAATTCTCGGTTATGATAAACAATTCCAAAGTTCTTCTTTAGAACAAATTTATCAGTTTGAACATTTTGAAGTAGCAAACAAAATGCCTCCTGAATATGTTCCGTTTTCACCTGATGGCAGAGGAAATCATTATTGTTTAGATTTATCAAGATACGATAATGGCATAAGTCCAATTGTATTTTGGCAATGGGATTTTCAATATGATAATGCAAATGAAATCGAAACTTGTAATAATAGTTTTATTGAATGGATCAAAGAAGTGATGATTGAATGGACACTTGAAGATTATAATTATGATGGGTCTGAAAAGTAAAATAAAAAATAAATCATAGCGTTTGCAACGCGGTTAAAACAAATAAAGCCACTTCATTACGGAGTGGCTTTTTACTTTTATAGAGTTATTACATTTTTGGTAATGTATCAATAGTGTGGTTTTTGTTATTTTGAATATTATAAGATTGATAATGAATACTTATTAAATAAAGTTTAGTTTAAAAGGATGAGTATAATGCTCATCCTTTTTATTTTTAAGCGCTAAAATGCTTTTAAATTGAATAAAATGAAACCTAACACTAGAATTTAAAACAAGCATTAGGTTTTATTTTTTAATAATAAGGTATTTATGCCCCTTCATTTGGTCTGTCAGAATCAGATTCGTTATCTTTTTCTGCTGCATAGGTGGATTGGCGAGTTGCTGTTTTGGAACCGCTAGCATAAATTTTTTCTATTTCTTTATTGTATGGTTCCCAATTCCACTTTGTTGGATTACTAACAGTTTCCTCTTGTGGTCTTTCTAAAAAATTTGTCGCAAATACTTTCATTGAAAATTATTTAAAGGTTTGATTGTAAATATATTAAATTATTTTTAATTGCATCTGTAATTTTTAAACCAGTTAAATCTTCAATCCAAAGATATTGTCCACTAGGATTTATTTCTAAAAAATACCAAGTCCCATCTTTTGATACAATAAAATCCAATGCTCCATATATTAAATTAAATTCTTTCATCAATATATAAATTTTGGCTTTTATATTATCTGGTGGTGTTATTATTGAATGTGGTGTATTAGCTAAATCATATCTTCTCCAATCAGTTTTTGCAATTTCTGATTTTTGAGAATCAATTTTACAAACAAAATGTTCATTCCCTACAACAGTATAACGAACCTCGAAATCTTTTTCAATATATTTTTGCAAAAAAATTGGATTTTCTTCTTCTTCAGAAAACTCTAAAAGCTTGCTATAAGGAATTATATTTACATAAAAACCTACAAATTGATTATCTTCAATTTTATAAAAATCTTGATTCAAAAGTTTCAACACAACTTGTTCATGTTTTTTACCAAACTCTAAAATTTCTTTTTTATCATTTGAAAGCAAATAATCTGGAACTTGAAATCCAATATCTTCAGCAACTTTTAATTGAAAATATTTGTTTTCAGCTTTATGGTTTTTACGATAATAATTTAACCATTTAACATCTTTCAAATAAAAATAGATTCCTAATAATGTTTTATTCCATTCGTTTTTCCAGATATTAAATTTATAATCTTTATCCTGTTCATCAAGCATTAACTGAACAAAAGTTCTTCTATTCCAAACACAATCTACTTTATCGATGGAAATATTACCGTCCTCTGTTTTTATCGACCAAGTTTTATTTTTGAATGTAACGATTGTTTTTTCTAATGAACCTGTATCCAAATTAAATCTAAAATATTCAATATTATCTTCTTTTAGCTTGCTTATCAAAACATTTGCATGAGCATCATTTTTTTCCGTTAGAATAAGAATCATTTATATCAGTTTTTTAATGAGTTATTTTATTTATTAAAAAAAATTTGATATAAATATATAGCAAATCATAATTAATGTAATATATTTTTTAATAAAATTAAAACTTTACATCATTCTAACCAAATTTAGTTAGATGTAATATCACTAAAATTAGTTATTGATTAAATGATTCTTTTAACTTATATTGCCTTTAAAAATTTTACTGACAAAAATAGAAATGAAGGTAATGTATCAGATATGTTGGTGCCCCACTGGTGCTCGATTGCATCAAGTACCTACTTAAAAAAGAACAAAACCAACAGGAACGTAAAATATTTTATATGATAAGTCAAGAAACAGTTATAAATTTTTTTAAAGATTTAAAAGAAGCAAATGATTTTAATTCTAATGAAAAATTGCTTTGGGGCTATTTCTTCTTAGATAGCAATAAAAAAAAGCTTGAAGATTTTTCTTTAAAGCTTGAACAGCTTGGATATAGGTTCAAAAATATTTTTGAAGCAGAAAAGATTAATGAAGGAGATAAAGCAGAATATTATCTTCACGTTGAAAAGATTGAACATCATACAGTAGACTCTCTATATGCTTTAAACAATATTTTTTATGATTTGGTAACAGAAAACAATATTGATTTTTACGACGGTTTTGATGTTGGCAGTATTATTAGTTCAGAAAATATAAGGTAGTGTTTCAGAGTTAGTGATATGCGATTTTACATTTCTAAGGTACTAAAAAAGAACAATAATTAAAAATAATTTAGATAAAGGATAAAAAGAAGAAACCTCGCGAAAATACGAGGTTTTTTATAGATCTATTAGTTTAAATTCTTTAGTCAACCCTGAAAAATCTTTATTGGTAACGACTTCAATACCATATAGAAAATTGTAATTAGGTACTTTTTTAATGTTTTGCCCATCAATACACAAATGCAAACTAGAAACTAATTGTGTGCCATAACGTTCCAGTTTTATAATTGCGCCAGAACAATGTTTTAAGTAACTGTCTAAGGCAAAAGGAGGTTCGTTTTTCATTATACGAAAAGGCTTTTCTGGGAATTAATATATCTTTTATAAAAGGCTATTTCCCCTTTAGTAATTTTTCCAAATATTCGACTTTATCTTTCTCGGCTTGAACTAAACGTTCGTAAAGTTCAACGACTTTATCTAACGGGTTAAAGTTACAAGTATCTTGGCGTCCAAAATTATTATTTGCAATAGCTTCATTAAAAGTATTGAAATAATTAATCACACCTTCATCTGAAAAGTTTTTAATTGCTTCAACTGTAACGCCCAGCGCCTTTGCAACTTCCGCAAGCTTTTCATCTTCTATTGTTTCGCTATTCTCCATAGCGGATATTGCCTGTTGGTTTGTTCCTAAAGCCTGTGCTAAAGCTTCTTGTTTCATGTCTCGGAGTTCGCGAATACGGCTGATTCTTCGCCCTATATGATTTGGTTTTTCTAATGTGCTCATAGCTCAAAGATAATAATTAAGAATAAAAAAATAAGCAATATGTAAAAAACATATTCAATTCATTACGATACATTCAAAAATGATTCTGTGAGAAATATTATCTTTTTTACTTGCATGTAATAAACAAAAATACAAATTAAAAAAAGTGTTTAACATCTAAAAAGTAAAATATATGAATTGGTTTATATTATTAAAGCGATATAGGAAATTTCAAATCTGGACAAATGAGCTTCGACGTAAAGTATCAGAGTATCTTGAAAAATTATTAATCCAATTGAAAAATGAGTAACTATGGAAACCAATAATATTAAAACCAAACAAGAATTACATGAACTAGTGAGTGCGCTTTTTACAACATTAACACCTGATAAACAGAAAAAGGATTTATATGCCGTATCATTTACTGTTTATGATTACAGTCACTTAATGCTTATTATCTCCGACCTTATAAGTCTTTGCGTGCGCGCCATAGAGGATGAATCTGAGCGCGGTTCTGATTCTAAGGAAAATTCAAAAGTCAATATCGTACAAATATTGAATATTGCAATTGAGTTACTTCCCATTGATGAAGCTGCATTTTTAGACAAGTCACGGGAAATATTTTTAAAGGAAAACAGTAATCATGTCCCTGAAAATCAAAATTCCTAACGAAGAATTTTATGTAAAAGTGAGTCCTCCTGAAATAGGTTGACACAAAAGTTAACTTATTTCAGGACAATACATATTTAGAAAAATATAAAGCATAAAAAACTCCTTAATTTTTTAAGGAGTTTTTTGGTAGGGTCATACGGAACTGTTTACGAACCATTTCTCGCAAGATTTGAAGAAGCTTGCCGTCGGATAGTTGCTGTGTAGACATATAATTATTTATATTGAAATTATTAGAACACCAGAATAACTAGAGCAAGATTCTATAAGTGTTACTTTGTTTTTGTATTGACTTTAATGCTATTTTGTAGCTCTGTTTTTGAAGATATATATCTTGTACTTAATAAGTTTTCGACTAATTCAATTTCAAAATCAGTTTTACCAATTTCGGGTCTCTTCCCTTTTTGGGCAATAGTTGAATAAGGAATAGGTAACAATACTAATAATTCATCAATATTCGGTTTAGAAAAGTCTTTAAAATAAATATTAAATATTTTCAGTCTATTACCAATATGCTTGGCTTTAGAAAATAATTTTTTGATAAATGTATATCCTATCTCAATTTTAGGATTGCTAGATAGTGTCTCACACACTTTATCTGATGTTTCAACCTTTTCAATAATTAATGCATTATCAACTTTTAAAATTATTTCAATCTTTTGTTTGTTAGAAAATGAAGCTGAGTCTAAAATAAGAAATAAATCTTCACTATCTATTTTATACTTTTCAAATTCAGTAATATATTTTTCTGGATTTTGGCATAATAAATCAATATGTTGGTTTGCAAAATACTCTCTTAAAAGATTGTAATTTTCAAGGGTAAGATTTAATACACTCTTGACAAGGCACTTTACTTTAAAAGATGATAGATTTTCAAATGATAGTTTATTTCTTGTGTAATGAATGCTTTTAATTAAATAAGAATAAGCTTCATCATTCAGATTTTCACAAAGCATAATTTTTTCTCTAAACATTAAGTAATCTGTATCTGTTGCAACGCTTATGGGACTTTTTGAAAGCTCCTCATAATTCTCTTTATGATTAAAGAATTTTATTAATGCATCATCCATTTTCTTCTCATTATCTTGAAAATATTTGAATAAATTATTCCATATTGGTTTGACTTTTAAAGAACCAAAAAGAATCTCTGGAACACTCGACCCTTTAACTAAAGTAATGTCAGTTATTTTAGTTTTAATTTTATTTACTAAAGCAACAATGTTTTTTGAAGAAACATTTGGATTATTTAGTAAATCAATATATTTATCCTCACTTTCAAAACAATTATTTGGCAGTTTTAATAATACTTCTGACAAATAGAAATCTATCATTTCTTCAATATAATTTTTAAGCTCTTTACAACTAGAATTTTGAATTGTAGTATAATTGGATGTTTCAATTTGAGAAATATCTTGACTGCAATAATCCAAAATAGTATATATATTTGTTAGATTGATGACATAAGATTTGTTGCTATAAATAGAGTTAAATAGTTCCTTATTAACATTTGGATTTTCAATAGTAATAAATTTAATGTTCAACTCTTTAATTATTTTTTCTATTTTACCTAGTGCGATTTCATCATTAATAAAACTAAAAAAATCACTTTTTGATTCAATATAATCAATCAGATCAGAGTTCTCACTCTGTAATTTAATATCTTCTAAATCAGTGTATTTAAAAATTAATTTTAAATACTCATATTTTTTTTCATCTGTAAGTAAGCTTACTCTTTCTATATAGCCCCAAAAGTTGACCCAATTTTTACATAATAACTTTATAAACTCACCTTTGCATTCTCCTTGATTGACATATCCCTTTACAAAATTGAACATATCTTCTTTTTCATTTGATAATTGCTTAAAAATTGAATTTATTTTTGTTAAATGGTTTGCTTTATTATTTAGTAAATAATCCAGTAGACTATAGTTTAAAATAGCTTCTTTTCCAAAATCATTATCTGATATTTTTTTTATTAAGTTTTCTAGTTTATTTAATTTGAAATCATATTCAGTATTCATTTGACTTTTTACATTTTGTAAAAATTCCCAATCTTGTTTTGTAATACTCCCTTCATGAAAATATGAGATATAGTCGTAGTAATTTTCATCTATAAAGCCATTAACCAATAAATAAGAAATAAGTTTTTTGTTTTTTATATCTGAAGTAGAGAAAATACTTGAAACTGTTATTGAATTGAGTATCTGTTTCAATGACCAACTTCTTATTTCAATTTTTTTAGAATTTAATTTTTCTATTTCTTGTTTTAACTTATTCACTTTATTATTTTCCTTACTATATATGAAATCTTCTCTTTCATCGTATGTATATTCGGAATTTACAGCATCTTCAATATTGCCAAACGATTTATCTATTGTATTTTCAGTTAATTGAAAACTATATCCGTTATGGCTATAATAATATTTATACCATAATTGAGGTACAGACTTTAGTAACTTAAAAGTTTTATTTTCAATTAGTTCTGAAAAACCATAATCAACATTATTCAATTTAATAGAAACTGCATCAGGTATCTGCTTAATTAATTCCTGAATGTAGATAGCTCGAAGTTCATTTATATCACTAATTAGTTCATCTTCTATATCCGTTATTTGCTTTTTAATTTCAAGCATAGATTTATCCAGAGCAGTTGTTTTTTCTTTTATATAGTTCGGCTTTTCAATGATTAATTTATAGATACTACCTTTTCCATTATGTAAATCTGCAAAATCACCAGGGCATAAATTTTTATAAATAATCATTGCAAAAAGATTATTTTGATTTAACCTTTCTCCTAAATTATCCTTGTACAAAGAATATTCATTACAGATATTTGTTAATAATCTCATGTCTTCAATAAATATTGAAACATCATCTATAAAATCTTCTGTTGGTATATTTATTGTATTTAATCTTTTGAGTTTGTTTTTAATAATCTCATTAGAATTTGATGGATTTATAATTGGTATTACTGGAATAATAAAGTCGAAAAACTTTGTTCTATCTTTATCTTGAAACATATTATCTCTAATAGCATATAGAAAAACAATTTTTCTACCTATTTGTTTAGAACCATTTATTAAATTATTTAGTTCTCTTAATTTGGTAAATATTTCAGTATCATCAAATCTATCTAAATCCTCTATTATAACAGTATTGTATTTAGTTACTTCAAAAAAATAAAGTATTTCATCCAAATGATGATTCAATATTGATTTATCATTATTGTCTCCAATTTCAATATCGGCACTCTGTATATTTAACTTATTGAGTTTTGAATTATTAAATACTCTAACAAGTTTTATTGAAAGATAATATAATCCCAATAAACTAATAACGAGTGATGTATACTTAAAATATGAACTATTTAATACATTGTTAATTTCAGAGAAATCTTTGTTAACCTCATTATGTTTGAATATGTATACCAATGACAAACTCCAAATAAAAAAGAGAAATGAATTAAATATGATTTTCTTATTGTTTATATTTTTAATTCTTTTAAACCTTGAATCAGGAATATCATTATGTTTCTCCTTATAAAAAATTTGTTGAAGAATACTTAATTCAATAAGTCTATTTACATTTTCATCTTCATCAGGTTTTGGATTAACAATATCTTTAAATGATGCTAATGATATATTTAGATAATCATACTCTGTGTAATTCTTTTGGAAAGTCTTTATAATACTGCTTTTACCTGAACCATAAGTTCCAGTTAGAGCAATATTTTTTATATCATCATTCATCAATGCTTCTTTAAGAGCAATAAAGTAAATCCCTTTGTTAATAGCATTGTCAATAGGTGTTAAAGCTTCAAATCTATTTGATTGGCTTGTAGTTTGACTATATTCCAGTTTATTGATTAACTTAGTTAAGTGTAAATTAATTTTGATCAAAATACTATATGCAAAACTTCTTTTTATCATGTGTGATTTTTATCAAAAATAGTAAATATAATTATTAAGTTTTTTTTTAATTAAAAATCGAATCCCAATTAAGGAGCTGGGTTTTTCTCAATTCAAAAGTCATATTAATATGCAAATTACAAGAACAATGACAACCAATTTTCAATTTTAAGTTGCGACAAGAAATAAAATAGTATAACAAGAAATTTAGGAAGTCTATAAAACCTTCAAAGGCTACAGCTTCTTCTGCACCATTATTTATGATGATAATATCTTTTGGAGAGCTACTAGTTTTGAAATAGGAATTTCGGATTTCATAGCCTCCGGAATTGTTCTTAAAACCAATTTAAAAGTACGTTTTGCCATTAAGTTCGTAACGGACTTCACGACAAAATTAGTCTGCAATTTCAATCAGGATTTTTCTTTCTTGAAGGTATTGCAAAAAGATGGTGAAGTAAGCGGAAAATCTATCAGTATTTTGATTTTATTTTCTGTACTGAAGCAGTCGTTTGAATATTCAATCTTTGGCTGATGAAGAGAAAAACTAGCAGTATTAAATTTTTGTAAAAACTCACGAACAGTACAGTCATGATAGAGTATGCCAAAATCAATAAGATTATCTCCTTTTCCTACCTCCTATTATTTACTACATAATTTCTTTCATGGAACACTTTTTTATAAAAGTATCGTGTTAGGAGCATGAGGATTTATATTGAACTTATAAAAAGTATTTGATTCAGAAAGCCTATTTAATCCCGAAAAGCCAATAATTAGGGTAACACAAATAAAATGTTTTTCGGGAAAATTTCGGGAAGAATGTAATTAAAAAATCCGTAAATACTTTTTAAATAAGTAGTTACGGACTTTATTTGTGGGCGATGAGGGGTTCGAACCCCCGACCCCCTCGGTGTAAACTACATACCCTTGTTTTTGGAAGTTGGCAGGTATTGTATTTACTGAAACCTTTGATTTAAATATTATAATAAACGTGTACGGAAATGTGTTAGGGTTTATAATTATATTTGTTACTATTTATTTTTTTAAATGTCTGAAATTCCAACAACTATACCAAACTTTTAATTTATTTTTTTTCTTCTCGTGATTTGTTATTTAGGCAATATTTCAAAATTATTATTAATGTAGTTATTTAATTTTGGGGATTAACTGTTTTTATTCTTTTTATGCTCAGCTAACAATTCTCTCAACAATACATTTTCTCGTTCCACAAATTCAAGCTTTTGTTTCAATAGTTCTAATTCACTATTACTTACTGTATTGCCAGAAAAGTCACTTTTATTATGATTCCCAACTATGCGATTCCCAATCTGATGAGCGTTTTTTTTTGAAGTAATATTTGTTTTATTTTTATTACTATGGTTATCATTCTGGGCTAAATCGATATTAATTAATTCGTCAATAGTTATCTTAAAATATTCGCATATTTTTTGGATAGTTTCTATTTGGGGATTACTCCTTCCCGCTAAATATGTGCTAATAGTGCTTTGTTTGATGTCAAACAAATTCCCAAAATCTTTTTGAGATAAATTATGCAGCAAGCACAAAGTTTTGATATTCAATCCTATAAAGTTATCCATAACAAAATTGTAATATTTTTTCTAACTAATATTGTAATAATTTCAAATATTGTAATACATTTGCCTTGACAATATACGAAAATAAAACGAAATTTATTGTGGATTTTTATTAAAAATGTGATAAAACATAAAATAATGCTTTTATTTTCTATTAAAAGGTTTAAGTATTAATAATTGTAGATACTAAAAATAATTATTCAAATTATTACAATTAATTGTATATCCAGTCTTTATGAATGCAGAAACAGTACTTAGCGTAGCTCAAGCACTCGCTCCAGAGGAGTTGGAACGTTTCTATGTATTGATTCTAAAAGAACTCGGAAAAGCAGAGGAAAAGAAAAAGGAAAGGATTGTTCAAAAAAATACTAAAATACCCCTTATCACAGATGCCGAAAGCATGCAAAAGGTTTGGAGAAGTCTAAAACGAGCCAAGGCTACAAAATTTAAGCATTTGCGTGCTGCGTGCTAAGTCTAAATCAAGAATATTTAAATTAAAAAACCAAAAGAACCGACGAGCAATTGCTCAAATTCCTTAACGCATTCGGGCATAAAGCCCGATGCTGAAAGGTTATAAAAAATGATTATGAAGAAACAAATTTTAGACAGCAATGTTTTTTCGGTAGCCTCTACCCTTTTGGGGTTTGGTAATACAGCTAAAAAGGAAGAAATTCAAAATACAATAGCAACAACTCTTGTAACTGATTTGAAAATTGAAACTCGAATTATGGCGGTTTATCCCGCTATTACCCAAGAGGCTTTTTCTTCTACAATGGATAACTACAGAAAACATATTGAAGGCTATAATTTTATGGCTAGAGCCGAAAATGAACAAACCATTAAACATAACCTACATGTTGAGTCTTTTCTAGCAGAAAATTATTTAAACGAGGTTCAAAATGAATTTTCAAAACTTTTTATTAAGCAAAATAAATCATTGCCCGCTAAAGCTTATAACAATTTGGTAGATGAGTTTTGCAAAGAATACGGAATGATTATATGCAGAAAGAAAATACAGGAAGTTAAATATGCAACCGAATTAATTTTTCAAAACTTGTTGCACTTGTATAATTCACAACTTATGAAACGCAATGAGCAATATATGAAGCTGGGCGTTACTGATATTAGACCCATTGAAGAGTTCAAAGTCAATTCATTTTTGGTAACCCAATTGAAACGTAATGGAATAAACAGTTTAGACCTTTGCAGAAAGACTGTACGCAATCATAGAAAGCGTTTAGAAGAATGCGGCGTTTTTGTTGATTACTGCTACAAAGGTCAAAACAAGCCTGTCGAATTACATATAAATACTGAAATTCTTGTAGTTTTAGACCTCAAAACTTCAAAATTAGTCGTTAATGGGAATCAATCTGTTAGCTCTGAAAATGGGAAAGATTTACCTGATAACAATGAAAATACTAGAACATTTTTAAATGAATATAAAAAGAAAGAGAATGTGAAAAACATTCCTCTTTCTGATAAGGAGTTCCCTTCGGTCACGTCTTCTAATTTTTCTACTGGAACACCGACAAGCAAAGAGCAAAATCCAACTCAGGGGGCGGGCGCGAAAAACACTAAAATTTCAGAAACTCAGTCCGAAAAACTCTTAAATCTAATTTTGCACCCACAAGAACTGGCGGAAAACCTTGCTGACAAGCAATACAGCAACTACAAACCGATAGATTTGCGTATTCTCGAAAAAGAAGCTTTCAACGGAACAATGCTAAAAGAAGAGTTTAGAGAGCTTTGTATTCAAGATTTTTTCAAGAGTATATCGAAAATTTATAAGAACAGCACCCCTTATTCCGGTTCTTGGAAAAAGGCAATTACCCTGTATATGAATTATAAATGGATTTCATTTAATGGAGATTCTTTTAATAAAGCCAATATTTTAGAAGATATAACCCAAATGCGTTGGCGTGGTGAGTGGGCTAGAAAGTGGTTTGTAAAAAATGAATTCCCTCCCCTATTCCCTTACGATTATTTTGACATGACCCGCAAGACCTCTAAAGAAGTTGGTTTTGAATATACAAAGGTAAAATATGCAGAACATTTGCAGTCAAAAGCGAAGTATGCGGCACTAAAAAAGAAACAACAAGCGAATGCTGTACGCAGAAAAGAAAAAATAAACCACTCTAAAAAATGTGAAAACGAAATAAACCGATTCTTCAAGAAGAAAATCACAATGCCCCAGTTGTTCGATTATGTAGAAAAGAATTTACCAGCGGACTTCTTAGAAAAGCTGCCAACTATGATTGAAAAGAAATCATTAAATATGAATCAAAAGGCGGCTTTCGATGATGATTTTTTAAAGTATAATCTCTCTGAATTTTAATACCTAATAAGCGCTAATTAACTAACGAACCTATATCATTTATGTATGGCTGTATTTGTACCCGAAAATTCTAAAATAAAAATGGTAATCCTTACCCAAAACAATGAGAGTAATGCGGTCTGGTATTCACCCATACAACAAAACCAACGCAATAGTAAATCGATAATTAGTAGTATGCTAAGACGATTTGATAAGCACAAACTAGCTAAAATAACTAATGTTATCCAATTTTACGAAAATGGAAATTTAATTGAACAAATAAACCTCATTGATTAACTAATCAAATCTCATACATAATTTATGAATCTTAAAACTTTAAATTATATAAGAAATAAATCCCAATTACAGGATTTGTATTTAAATCAAATACCCGAAAGAGTATTGGAAAGGGAAATTAACGACATTCTTAAAGAAACAAGAACTGGGGTTCCGATGGGTATGAGGCATCAAGCAAAAGCTTTACTGACACATGAGATTATAATATTCATTGACAGGAACGGAACACCTGACGGTTATTTATTGTCAGAGGAATTGGAAATTAAATTAAATAAGTATCGAGACCGATTGACTAGAAATAAACTATTGCAATGGGAGTTTGAACAGAATAAGAAAATAAGCAGAGACAATTTTAAATAAGCATATAATATGTCGATTATTATTTAAAATGTATTTAAAAAAATAGGCTGTCTCATTTTTGAGACAGCCTATTTTTTTTAAAGAGCTTTACAGTGTTTACAAATATGAAGGATAATATTTTATATGATAGCCTCGTAAATATGCATTTATATTAAGATATGTATAACCCGAATGCAATTGAAAAACTTCATACGGTAATATTTTTTTTGAAATGGATAAAACTTAATAGATTCTACACAATTTAAATCAAAATATTCTGTATAAATATCCCCCAGTCTTTTATAGTGGTAGAATCTTCAAAAAAATGGTATTTATTTAGGAGTAAAATCATTTTTTATTTGATTATTCAAAAATTTAGAAAATGCAAATTCAAAAATTTGTGGAAATTCATTGTTGACAATTCGATATAAACACATTACATTTTAATTTTTATAATATTATATTTTGTTTGTAGCTAAAATACTAAAAAACATTGTTATATTTGAAGCCAGATTTTTACAAATAATTTCATACAATTAAGAATATGTTTTTTTTAGGGATTTTAAAATTAGATAACGTAGAATACAGGCTACTCTCATTTCGTTACCATATCATGCAGCCAGTTGATTCTTGGGGAAAGTCAAAAGGACACCAAAGTCCATTTAGTTATAATGTAGTGATTGAATCAGATGATAGTACCGATCTGTTAGAATGGATAATTAGTGCCGAACCAAAAGACGGTACTTTTACATTTTATAAAGCCGATGGTGAGAGTAAGTATAGAGACATAAATTTTAAAAAAGCATATTGTGTTTCGCATACAGAAATGTTTATGTCCGATGGAACCTTACCCCTATACCAATTTATAACAATATCAGAACCAAGACAATTATTGCCTAAAAAACCTATTGTACAACCTGTAAAAATAGAACCGCAAGAGTCCAAATGGATTACTGATATAAAATGGATGTGTCCCGAAATGAAAAAAACTATAAACAAGGCTGATGTTGGAAACAAAGTAAGTCTTTTGGTTAGAACAATCAATTATAAAGAGGGCGAAACTGTATCTATAATAATTGATGAAGCAAATGGGGAAGATATTAAAACTGATACTAAAGAAATTACATTTAGTGGACAAGTAAATGCTGACGGTTTTGCAGAACTAAAAAAAGAAGTTATGATACATACACCAGCAAAAAAAGAAGAAGCAAATCTTTTTTAAATTGTTTTGAACCTACAAAATTAATTTTCGTGCATTATGAATTGTTCATTATTACAAGCTTTTACCCTAACAGTATCTTTTTCAAAAACAAGTCCTATATCACCCTTTAGTACCTTTTGAATTTGTTGAGGAGTCCATTTATTTTCACTTCTTACACCATTAATATAAATATCTGGCCAGAAACGAGCAGTCAAAATAGTTAAATGTATTATGTTATTTTCAATCTTGAATGGTTCTACTTGATATTTAATTAAATGAAAATCACAATCACTGTTTTCTTTTATAGAGTAAAATATAACTTTCGTCAATTTATCTAAAGGACATTTGTCTCGTAAAATATGATTTTTATCTTCGATATAAACCATAATTGCACCTTGGGGTACCATCATTTTTAATTGAGGGCTATACTCTATTTTAGTTACACAGTAATCGTCTAATTTTGGTTTCTCATTACAACATATACAAAGAAGAGCAAGAAATATGATTTTTTTCATAGAGTTACATTTTACTTTTTCAATTGAATAAAGCTGTTGATATTCTTACATTCCCAAAACTTTATGAAATAATCTATTACATTACTAGGATATTCATATTTTCAAAGCCTTAGCCTTTTATTAATTTTATGATTACTTTATTGTCGCTACAACTTCCTGCCCGTATCGTATCATTGTCAAAAATCAACCCTATATCTCCGCTTAATTTATCAGTAATTATTAATAAATCCTCATTTTCTCTGTGAAGTTGTCCATCTGAATTAAGAGGCAAAAAAGATTTTGTCCAAAATAAAAATGAAACAGAATTTGCTTTTTTTAATGGTATTTTACTAACTATACAATGAACAACATTCCTGTCTCCTTTTTTCATTGAAAATATAATAATTTTTTTTAGCCTTCCTTTTAGAATTTTTTTCAAAATGGCTGAATCCTCAACTTTAATATTTATTTGTAAAGTTGGTTGTTTTGATTTATAGTTAGAAAACTCCTCATATTCTAATCTTTCGATACAAACAGTTGGTTTTGTTTCTTTATTCGAATTACATGAGATTATGAATAAAAATATTAATAATGTTTTTTTCATAAGGTTATATTTTTACTAGTAACAATTAGATTAAAGCCTGTAGCATTTCATTCCTAAAAGCTTTAATAAAATGATTTCACACATTAAAGTGTTTTAAATTTATATGAGTCAATTACTTAATTGTTTGAATTATAAATTTTCTGTCTTTACAACTTCCAACTCGTATTGTATCATTGTCAAAAACTAAACCTATATCTCCGTTCAATGCTTTTATTATTTCATCTGATTTCCATGTTTTTCTGTTATTTAGAACATTAGGTTTGAAATAACTTGTACGAATTAGAAAAGAAAAGGTATTTCCTGATCTAAAAAGGCGTTCATGAGTTTGATAATAAATAAATAGCTTATCCTCTTTTTTTATAGAAAATATAAGGAGTTCTTTTAATTTTCCTCCTTCTAGTTTCTTGCAAACAGACGAATCTTCAACTTTAATATTTATTGTTACAGCTGGTGATTCACCTAAATTATCGTTTAAAGGTTCATAGTACTTTATACTTTCTACACAAATAGTTGATTTTGTTTTTTTATCAGTATGGCATGAAACTATAAATACTATTGTTAAAAAGATTAATACTTTTTTCATAAGGTTATATTTTTACTTTCAATTTGTTCTATAAATCCCTTATAATCTTCAAGCTTTCCGAATGCTTTTTTAAAGTCGTCAGGATACATATTAGCTTGTGCCATACCATAATGATACTGACCAGCTTTAAAACGAAAGGAAACAAATTTCCAATTTCTGTCAACTAAAGTTTGATGGGTATAAGCTCTTCTTTCTGAATTTATATGTGTTTTGTTTTTTACATCGTTAATGCAATCTACTAAATGTTTGTGTTCGTGGGCACAAACGCTCATAATATCATAACCCGTGTCAAAATTCAGACCAATTCGACCATAATCTATGCTTATTTCAGCTTCTAGGTCTTTTAAGTATTCTGAATATTTAGCATAGCCCCCAACCCTTGTAATTCCAAGCTCTGTTCCTTCAAGTTGTTCTCTTGCTCCATCTGTCCATCCATCTGTCCTTCTTTTTATTTCAGCTTTACTTAAATGCCTATTTAAATTATCAGCATCTGTGATAGTTTTATATTTCAATTCATTCAAGCTATAACCTGCTTCTTGATAGTAATGATTGTATATTTTTTCGGCAACATTCATTCGGGTTACATAGGATAAATCAGTTATTATAGTTCCATATTTTTTAGCAGCTTCTAAGTTTACTATATTCCCAATACCAGTAAAAGAAACATCTTTGTCATAGAATTCTTTAGGGAGAGTACCATGTGAATAAGGTATTCTAGCGGTATCCCTTCCTGTAATGAATATTCTTTTTGTGCTATTCTCTGTTGAGCCAAGATAATTACCTGACATGTCAAAATAGTCACCTTCTTCTATGTCAAGAATTCTTAATGTTACGTGCTGAAAACTAGTGTCACCGTCTACTGATTTAATTCGATAAGTTAAGCCCATTATATTTTTTCTACTAGGTTTATATTTTACTTCTTTCTTTAGTTCCGCTATACCTTCAGTATTACTTTATCGCTAATAGTAATTATTCTTAAATCGGTAAAAGCATCATTTGATATTCTAATTTGTAAGATTAGTTCTTAAACAAATCTAAAGCTTTTTCTTAATATACACCCTATTGCAGAAAATGTTTTTTACAAGATTAGAATTGTGAAACTACACCATTTTTTGCAAAGCCTTTGCAAAAGAAACCCAACCTCAAGTAAAGTCCGCAAAAGTCCGCATTACCCCTAATCGCTATAAAATCCTGTCTAATATTTGCACTCAACAATGAAACAACACCCCTAATACTCTATACAAGACCGAAACGAAAATGAATGCAGATAACTTGTTACACAGAACTTTATTAGGCGGTCAAGAGTATGAGCCGTTGTTCCCCAAGGTTAGCTCAAAAAGAACCTACCTAGGCAACGGCAATACTTTTGTAACTGTTCAATTCATGCAGAAATGGATAGCAAAGCACAATTATCAAACAAAGAAAATTGCAAAGCTTTTGCAAAAGGACACATTGAAAGAAACATGCGATAGTATTTACTGGTTCCTATATCACCATATTCAGTATAAAGCCGATACGCAGAACCAAGACTTACAAAGTCCTTCTTATGCATTCGAGCATCGCGCAATAGGAATGGATTGTAAATCATATTCCGTTTTCGCGAGTTGCATATTGCTTAATTTAGGAATTAGGCACTATATCCGACAAATAAAACAGCCGAGTTGGAAACCTGAATTATTTACCCACGTGTATGTGATAGTGCCATTAAATCAAGAAACAGCAGACATAAAAGACGGTTATTTCATCATAGATGCAACCACCAGTAATAACAGAGAACCGATATATACAATGGCAGAAGATACCGAAGTTAATTTACCGCATTATGGGTTAAACGCTCCTAGGTCTACCCGTAAAGGGTTTGCGAAGAAAACTAAAACCTTTTCAAAAAAAGAATCAAACCTAGGGATTTATGCCGTCATAGGCGGAATTATAGGCGGTGTGTTTGTTTTTGGAAAAAAAAATTAAAACAATGAAGTATGATAATTATTAATGCAGATGAAAACGGTTTAGGAAAACCGAAGTGGATGCGAAACGTCAATTTAAAAAATGCTGTTAAAGCGACAGTTGCGCCACAAACTTTGATTTTGAAAAAGCATCCAAAACGACCTCCGCCACCGCCTCCACCTCCGCCACCTATATACGACGATGCCGAATCCAGTTACAATGAAACTGATTCCTTTGAAGACAGCGAAGAGCAAGGACTAGGAAGGTCAAAAAGACCTAAGAAAGGTCTCAAAAAACTGGTTCGAAAAGTGAATCTTAAAAACACTATTAAGGTTGCAAAGTTTGCAGGTCCTCTAGTAGCGGGAATTATACCAGGAGGAGGCACGGCAATGAAGGTATTGGATTCCAAAGTGGGTAAAACGGTTATGAAAGTGGCAAAATCCAAAATCGTAAAAAAAGGGGTCAAACTGGCGCAGTCAAAGGTAGGTAGAGCGGTTGTAAACCAAGCTAGGGCAAAAATTGAAGGCGTAAGTGAGATTGAACCTAGAGGGTTTTCGGAAACTGCTGCAAAAGAGATTGCAATTAACGACACCAATAGCAGTACCAATACGAACACATCGGAAGCCGTGAATGAGCCTGTAGGCGAATTAACCCCTGTAAAACAGGTAGAACCCGTTACCGAAAAATTGATACCACCTGATGCGGGAAAAAAGAACAACACTATGCTTTATGTCATTGGAGCGGTTGTTATAGTGGGTGGAATTTACATGGCAACAAAAAAAAAGTAAGTAATTAAATCAACACAAAAATGAATAAAGAGGTAGTAATTATTGGGGGTGGTGTAGTTGGTGGTGTAGTATCCAATGGATTGACCGCATTAATCCCCTACTCCGAAAGTCCAATTATCAATTTGGCAATTGCGGGAGCTTCCGCTTTTGGAGTCACCAGAGTAAAAGGAACAAGCACTAGAGACAATTTACTAAAAGGGGCTTTGATAGGAAGTACACTCACACAAGCTGCTATAAGCATCAAAAAGATTGCCACAAAAAACCTAAGTGCACGCCTTATCGCTGACGGTAAAGCAACCCAGTTTATGAAAGGGGCTGTCGGTCTTGCCTGTCCTTACGAAGATGGCTTAAACGGCGCTTTTATGGGTGGTGACGGTCATGTTTACCAATACGATGAAAACGGATTGAACGGAACGTATATAGACGAGGCGGGAAATATTTTTCAAGAGAACGGGCTAAATGGCACCTTCACGGATGAATACGGAAACGTTTTTGAAGTTCAAGACGGTCTTCATGGCGCATTGGAAGACGAATTGTATCAAAATGGACTTCAAGGTGTAGAAGAAGAAGTGTACGGTGAAGACGGTCTTCACGGAGCGGAGGAAGATTTGTACAACGAAATTTATTAATAGCAAAAAAAAAAAATCAAACAATCATCAATCAAAAAATAATCAAATGAGCAGAAGAACAGAACTAGCGTCAGCAGTAGCCACAATCAAGGCTAAAGGTAAAGGGGGGATCCCTAAAATCGGTCAGGTAGAATTAACGGACAAAACGCTGTACCTAAATGTGGCGGTAAAAGGTCAGGCGGGTATTGTAAACCTTGTTGATGTAAATACCCGTAGAGAGGTGGGAATCACCAATATTGACGGAAATAAATTGAATGCGGGGCGTGATTATGTTATAGACGGTATCCGTGTTTTATGGGGACAGGATGCTAACCTAAAAGCCCAAAATTGGGGTACTGTAAAAAACCTTATGCCCGCTGAGTTTCTGGCAGCAGAATTTAGGGTTAAACAAGCGGGTGCCGTCTTGGTCGATATGCCGATTACGGATTTAACCATTGACCCATTTGTGGCTTTCAGAAGCTTGTCAACCTCTCCATTAATCCGAAGCAATTTAGAATTCGAGATTGAAATCGAGTACCCTAAGAACGTATCGGTTCCAACCGACAAGGATTATAACGTTCGTTTTGAATTTAGGGCACACCAAGCTAAACGATAATCCAAAAGTTTTTTAACAGACACATAAAGAGCCGTAATCGTAAAGGCTTACGGCTTTTTTTAAAATTTAAATTATGTCAGCAATAAGAGAAAAAGTAATCCATTTAATTATTCCCAAAAATGAAACCGAAATGTCGTTTACCACCGCATTAGACAACGGTTTTATTCTTGGGGCTGAATTGCACACCAACCACGAGGATATAAACAATATGGCGGTTTATGGTATTTATGACGATAGTGGTGTGGCATTCTCAAAACCATGTCATATTAACCATTGGAAGCGCAGAGAGGGTTCGGGATTCGACGATAGCTACAAGCCTTTGCTTTTTGAAACTGAGTCTAAAACCTTTAGTTTCAAAGTAAAGACGCTAAATGCAGTATCAAAAGACACCTATTTTCATTTGATTTTAATGTACAAAATCAGGGAAGACTGCGCTTAAATTAAACCGTTAAAAACTGACCTATGAATGATATTTCATTAATAGAGACTGGTTTAGTCTTTTTAAAAGTGAAATCCGACAGAGAAATTACAATCGATAACGTGACCACTTTACAAGTCAAAAACAATGGTCTTGTTAGTGTCTTTATCAATGAGCTTGAACTTCAACCAAACGAACACTTTACCCTTGCTGTCCCTGATGGCACAATCACAAAAGTGGTCTTGGATATTCAATTTAGTCAAACTGACAACGGTATCAATGAAGAGTTTAAAAAATTCAGTTGGCACAAAAAAGAGTTGGACATTATTTACAGAAAATTAATCACATGCAAGAATTAGACAAACTTATAGACAAGCTTAACACCGATATGTATTCCGCTGTTTCGGTTTTGGATTTGGATACTTCCGCTTTTGTGTTTCGAAATAAAAGCCATGCCGAAATCCTAGCCGAATACGGTAGTGCCGAAGAATTTTTTGAAACTCTTTTTGCCAATGGGCACAGAAGATTAACCTTGACTTTAAAGCGTAAAAACGGTAGTACTTATAAAGTGGACGGCAAGAGTTTTGATGTGAATTTTTCTAAAAATACCCAATCGACAGAAGTGGTTAAACAACCCGCTACTGTTCATAAGGCTGAAATGTTTCCCAACTCGTTTGGCTTGGGTTCACTTGATATGATTAACTTGTTTGTGGCCAAAAACGATGCTCAACGATTGCATACTGAAAATGAGATTTTAAAAGCAACCGAGAAAGAAAACAAAAAGCTGATTGAAGAACTCAAAGAAGAGCGTTTAGCATCAAAATATGATACGGCTAGAAGCAACGGGACACAGGAAATGTTATTGGGAGCGATGCAACATTTACCAACCATTTTGGCAACCTTCAACGGAGCCGCGCCGGTTACTGGATTAGCCTCCCCTACCGAAAACTATTCAACTCCCGCAAAACAAAATCTTGCAAGGGCTTTGCAAAACCTTGATGATTCTACCGCAAACGTACTGGAGAGTATCAACAACGCAATGGGTACCAACCCCGAATTTACGAACGAATTAGCAGAACTATTACAAAAGCATCAATTATGGCAGGCATAAATAACACCTCACAAATTATAGTTAAAGGAAACAATCCTTTTGAAACCAAATCAAAAGCTAGTGCTTTAAGTCAATTGTCCAAACTGGATTTGGATGTACTTACAAAGCTGGCTGAATTATCCAAAAATCCAATGGCTATTACACAGCTAAAAACCAATTTTCCTATGATAAAAGGTTTTTTGACGTCGTAAAAATCAAAAAACAGTAATCAAATGAATAAGAAAGGTTTAAGGAGTCCCGCAATAACAAAAGCATTAACAAGCCCCGAGGGACAAAAATTAGGCTTTACCGTTTTGAAAGTGGCTCTAATTGGTACCGTCTTTGGAATAGCCTATTACAAATTATTCATGGGTTTTAAGCCCCTTCGTTTAGATCCAAGGTACGCACCCAGTAGCATAAATGATAGTCAAGCCAAAGCCAGAGCCGAAGCCATTTACACCGCTTTATTGGGGATGGGTGCCAACTACCCCACCGTAGAAAACAATTTGTCGGGTCTAAATCACAATGCTTTTATCAAAATCATTAATGCATTTGGCGAGCGCAGAAGTTCAACACTTTCTAAACTGACTTTGGTAGAATGGCTTCAAGACCAATTTAATGAGAAGGAAATAGCCAAACTCCGATTTCTAATTAAAGGATTTTTCTAATGACAAACACAAAAAAAGCAGTACTCGTAAGTGTTTCTGTACTGGTATTGGGAGCGGGAATTTATTTTGCCACCAAAACAGGCAAAAACGGTAAAACACTTTTTGGAGGGAAGAAAAAATACATTGACGAAGGTGATATCAATCAAGTCCCTGTTTTCTCCCCTAGTCAAAAAGCTACGGCTTTGTATAATGCCATGAACATTTACAACGGCACGGATGAGCAAACTATTATCGAAGAATTAACAGGAGTTACACAAAATCAGTTTGCCTTAATCAGTAAAGCGTTTGGTCTTCGAAACTACAACCGATTATTAGGCTACAATACCATTGGTGGTGCGAATCTGTCTTTAAAGACGTGGTTAAAAGAAGAACTGAGCACAGCAGATTACAACTTATTGAGAAAGAAATTCCCAATGCATTTATAAAAATAGAGACGATGAAATTGAGTGATGAAAATAAAATATTAATTGGGGTTACCGTAATTGGCGTAGGAGCTTTGGGATTTTTTTATTGGAAAAAAAAGCAAAATGAAGCCTTAGACAATACAACGGACGTTATGCTGGAGTCCGCAGAACCCAGTTCGCAAGCCACTAACCCAAATCCGCAAACCGGTGCTTCCTTAAACCGAAATCTACTATTAACCAAAGGTAGCAAAGGTCTTGAAGTTAGGGAATTGCAACGCTTGTTAGGTGTACCCATTGATGGTGATTTTGGTTCTATTACCCTTGCAGCTTTAGTGGCACAGAAAGGGGTTAGCAAGATAAGTATCAATGCTTTTTCCAAAAAAGCAAACGTTAAAACAAACGTCAAAACAAAATCCAAGATCGTTGCAAAACCTATTGCAAAAGCCGCAAGAAAGGTTTTACCTAAAGTGGGTCAAAAATTACAGGCGATAAAGGATACCAGTTTGTTTATTGCCAAGAAAGGAGCCAACGGAAAATACTTTGGTACCGGAGATAAATTCTTTAGCGGTGGTGATTTAAAATACGGGGATTTCGCGGGAACTTTTGTTGATGTGAATGCGACGGGTAATTATTTAGTCAAAATTTTTGACGGCTTTGCTTTTGTAAAAGCCGATGCCGTAAAACCTTATTGATTATGACCACACAAACCAAAGTAGTTATTGGTGCAATTGCCGTAATCGGATTGTATCTATTATTTAAAAAACCAAAAGTTGAACCTCAAAAAGTAATCCTGTAATGAGTTTTGTTTTATCTAATAAAACCTTGTTTTACAATGCATTCGTAAAATATGGTATCACCACCCCTTTAAGAATTGCCCATTTTCTAGGACAATTGGCTCACGAGAGCCGAAATTTCACCGCTTCCGTTGAATCTATATCCTATAACAACGCCCAAAAGAAATATCAAAACCATAAATATTTGGGTAATACCAAAGTCGGTGACGGTTATCGATTTCGAGGGCGTGGACTCATCCAATTGACAGGTCGAGCCAATTACCAACGTTACAAAAATTTCTCAGGAATTGATATTGTAAATAACCCCAGTTTGGCATCCGATTTAGCAATCTCTATTGATATTGCCTGTTGGTATTGGGTTTATGGCAGTGCATGGGGTAATCTTAACAAATATGCCGATCTCGACAATGTTACCAGTGTTACCAAAGGGATTAACGGAGGTACAAACGGACTGGAAGAGCGTATTAAACTCGTAGCCTATTATAAAGCCCAAAAAGTAACTCTCGAAGTATTAAAAAAAAAAGTTCAATTACCTAGTCGCAAGTCTTCTAATGCTCACGCTTGGGATTGGCTCGCATATAATTATCAAATATTCAAATTTAAATGAAAAACATTTTAATCAATAGTTTCAAATATCTTCAAGAGCACTTTTTGTTTATGCTGTTAGTATTGGCGGGTATTTTCACCAAGATTTATTTTGCTATCAGCAAAGGCAAGAAACCTACCCTGAGTTGGTTTCTTGCCGAAGCTATAGTTAGCGTATTTGTGGCGTTTTCGGTTTATGTGATTTGTGACCAATACCTAAGCCTTAACAAAGTCATTGCCTATGTCATTTGCGCTTGGGGTGGTTCTTTATCCACCCTTATACATAGTGAAGTTGAAGAACTAATCAGCAGCTTTTTTGATGTTCTCAAAGTGTTGCTAAAAACCAAATTTAAATAATCATGTCAAAAAATATCCAATTTCTAAATTCTCTCAAAACCCTTTTGGAGCTGCTTTACTTTCTTATTGCCCTTTTTACTTTGGGCTTGATATTTAATAGTTGTGCGACTAAGCCTATCGAAAACACGCACACTATTGAGCGGGTTATAGAACACCATACGGACAGCGTAAAAAGCACAGAGATAAACAAGGCGATTATTGATAGTTTAATGATTCAGATTGCCAAAGTTAAAACGGCTAAACCTGATTGTGACAGCATAACACAAGCCACCGTTGACCAACTATTGCAACAACTCAACAGACGCAAAAAATCAGGCGATAATGAAGCGGGTATCCATTACGACGATTTAAAAAAAGAGCTTGTAATCTGGCAGAAAATGGCAGAAACCAAAAATGAAAATGTAGCTACCAACAAAGTAAAGATTGTTACCCAAATTGACAAGCAATTCGTAAAAGTCCCTGTTAGATATATTCCTCTTTGGGTTAAAATCTTAGCCTTTATCGGGTTTGGTTTTCTTGTTTTTGTGGGGTATCGAATCGCCCGAATTTGGTTTTAATCCTTGTAAATATGTAGTAAAATGAGTCTCAGAAATGTAATTATCACGGTAGGCATAGTCGGTGCTTTTAGTTATTTCCTCCTTGGTGATAAAATAAAAAAAATCGTTGAACAACTTCAAAACGTAAAGGTTTTACCCGTTGCCTTCAAGAATTTAAATGCAAAATGGAATGACGGGATGCCTTATGTTACTTTCAAACTCGATTTAAAAGTTATCAATCCTACCCCTGTAAATTTCAATGCCAATATTGTAGCGGTAACGCTGAAAAGAATCTTGTTCTATGATAAAAAGAACGTTCTTTTTGGTTCTTCTGAACTAAACATTAACGCGATTACTATTCCCGCCAATTCCAGTATAACCTTAAAAGATATTCCAATTGCATTGGATTTGAAAACCGCAATTAATACCGCCCTTTCCATAATCCAAAACGATGGCTTAAAGGTTGATGATGTTAGAATTGTAGCTGTCATTAGTGTTTTAGGAATCGATTACAAACTCACTTAGATATGACCTTAGCACAAAAATTCAATTGTTTAAACGGAAATATAGTTTCAAGAATTGACCTTGAAAAGTTACTTGAATTTGCCCAAAAAGAGCAGCATAGCCTAATAGAGAAAAGAATAACGAAAGTGCTTGACGCTTTTGCGGGTGATTCTTTCGCCATTGAAATAAACAGCCCTGTAGAACCTTACGGATTAAGCGGAGTTGATGCCGATATGCTTTTGCCGACATTGGAATATATTTCCGAGAAGGATAACGAAGGGCTTGGGAAAGCCGTTTCGCCTAATGAAATCTATGATTATATCACCAATTTGATACTTAACACTATTGATAAGGTGGGGCATTTGCCTTGGCAAAAAGAATGGAAAGGTTCGGGAACTTCAAGGGGTGCCAAAAATTATGTTTCGGACAAAGAGTATACGGGAGCAAATTTCATTCTCAATTTTGACGTTGTATATGATGAAAACGGGGAACCGTATTTAGTTCCTATTCAATTTAAACAGCCCTATTATTTGACTTTCAACCAAATAAAGGAAGCCAATGCAACCCTAAACGAAGGTGCCAAAGCCAGACGTGTTATTTATTATACCCTTCTTTTTAGTTACAGCAATCACAATGGCTTAGCTTTTAAGACCACTGACAAGGCAAAATGGATTGAATTTATTAAAAGTAATAACCTCGATAAAACTGATTTAGATAAAAACAGTTTTAAAATTCCGATTATCAAATATTACAATCTCTATCGTGCTGACCATTGTACGGGATTAAAGTTCAAGGAAGATAACACAACAACTAAAGAGGTTGACCCTATTGATAGTGCTCAGGCTATTATTGACGGGTATCCTAACCCACCCCGATATACTTTTGAAGGTGATAAAGCGGTGTACTATCCTATGGAAGACCGTCTAAATATGCCGAGCATTACTGCTTTTTCGAGTGAGCAATTTTATTATGCTACTTATTTCCATGAAGCAATTCATAGTACCGGACATTCTAAACGATTGAACAGAGGGAATGACACCCGAATAAGAGACGGTTCCAAAGAAGACAGAAAAGCGTATGCTTTTGAGGAATTGGTGGCTGAACTGGGTGCGGTTTTCCTATGTGGGGAATCGGGTATTTTATTTCACACCAAAGAAAATTCCGCTAAGTATCTCAAAGGTTGGAATAATAGATTAGTGGATGAATTAAGTAATGATAACCGTTTCTTTCTCAAGGCGAGTGCTCAGGCACAAAAAGGGGCAAATCATATTCTAGGACGTGAGAAGGAAAAGGAGAAAGAAGATGAAGAAACTGAAGACTCGGAACCCTACTCCCGAATCAATAAAAAAGCTTCCAATTATGGAAAAAAGAAAGCGTTTGTGTCGAAAAAAAATCGTTTTGTAAAACCTTTCTCCGTTAATGATATTCCGTACAACACAGCATACCACGCCTATACTGGTACGAGTTTTAGTCCCGAAAAAAGGGCTGAAAATGAACAAAAAGGTTATGTTCAATTCATGGAGCACGTTTGGGAGCAACAAATGAAAATTGCCGAGAAAAACGATTTGCTTTCTGTTTTTGAAGAACGCTTTCTACGATTTAAAGAAGGGTATTTATCCCATACTCTCGCCTATTTAAAAAGCCGACACGGTCTTTTCTCTACTATGATTGCTGGTAGTTCGAATTTCCCCGTAGCTCGTATGCGCAAAAAAAATGCGGTAGTTGACAGCCGATTAAACGCTTTGGTTGAATATGGTAAAAAATACCAAAATCTATTTGCAAAGGAATTAAAGCCTGTTATTATAAAAACGGGTTCACAAACTGCCCTTTCACAACTCGAGATTAAGTTAAAAAAAGAAGAAGAGCAGCATCAAAGGACGCTTGATTTTAATGCTGTCATGCGTAAAAAAATATCGGACGAACAAAAAAAAGATGAACTTTTAAAAAAGGGGTTTTCACAAGATTTCATTGATAAAGCTTATAAAAGTGGATTTACGACTTTGGGAAGTTATGTTAGTACGAATGCATTGGCTCGTATCCGCAATCTAAAAGCCCAAATTGAACTGGAGAAAAAATTGAACGTAAAGAAAGAAGAGGGCAATAAAGAAAAAGATTTTGACGGCGGAAAAGTGGTTTGGAATTATGATATAAACCGTCTTCAGTTGCTTTTTGAGGACAAACCCAATGAAGCAATTAGAACGGCTTTAAAAAGAAGTGGATTAGCGTTTAAATGGTCACCAAAAGAGGGTGCTTGGCAAAGACAATTAAACACTTTTGATAAACACAATTGGAAACTACTGCTTGCAGTTATTCCGAGTTTGGAAACTAAAGCCGGTGATTCAGAAAAAAAAGAAAGTTCCATTACAACAAAAGGGTTAAACGCCCCAAAGGTGGCTACAAAACCCGAAGTAAAAAAACAAATGGGGTGTACCCCAAAGGTTACTCCAGAGAAAAATGTAAACAAAAATTCACTTGCCTACAAAATGGCAAACCGACCAAAGGATGTGCCCTTTTTCAATATTGACAACAAGGACATTGCTGATTTTCTAGGACAAATAGAGCGTAAAGAAAAAGAAAGTATTGTGATTTCGCTCACGGGTGGTCAGGGGTCAATGAAAACAAGAATGTGTTTTCAGTTTATGAATGCCCTAGCCCAATTTTATAAAGTCGGACATGCCAGTATCGAAGAGCATCCCGAAAGCTCTTTGTATTATGCCAAAGCCGAGGAATATTTGAATGCTAAAGCTGTGGAAAATATTGAATGCCCTGAAGTGAAAAGCCTTTCTGATTTAGAGAAATTAATACAGGACAATGAAATTATTGTCATTGACAGTTTTTCTAAAATGCAGGAAATGTGCAAAGGTTTTGAGATTGATAAAGATTTACGTAAAAAATACAATGGTAAATTATTCATTGTCATATTTCAATTAACGACTGATGGCAAAATGCGTGGCGGTAGCAAAAGTCAATTTGATGCGGACATTGTTTTGTTTACCGAAAAAATGGCTGACTATAGGGATAACTATATCTATGCCGATAAAAACCGCTACCAAAACAAACCGTTGGACGGTTTGAAATTCAATATTTTCAATAAAAAGCTGATACAGGATAATCCCGAAGCTCCGTCAGAACCAAGAGCGAAAAAGAAACTTTCTTTCCTGGTTAATTAATCATAAGGTTCACCAAAAATAAAGACACTAAATATTTTAAAAATCAATCAAATGAAAAACAAAGAATCAAAAAAAACGAATGTTAGAGGACTAAAAAGAGTATGTTCCCGAGTTTTAAAAAGTACTGGACTTAAAGCAAACGGTACTTTGAAAAAAGGTTTTAAATATCTTAAGGGAGGTAAAATTGTGAAAGTTACCGCAAAAACAACTGTTAAGAAAAAGGCTCCTAAAAAGAAATCCGCTAAAAAAACTATCAAAAAGAAAGTAGCCAAAAAGAAAAAATCGGTTAAAAAATAAGCCAATGAATCCAATAGTAAAATTCATAAAAGAATCTAACGGAAACGTATCGCTTCTAAAAATTGAGGACGACTCTATTGTTACTTCTTTTAGTCCTACCCAAAACGTGGTTAGAGATTTATCTCACCCCAATAAATTTAAAATACAAAGTGAAACTTCTTTTGAGAGCAGCCCTTTTGTTTTAGATTATTGGGAAATTGACGGTTCCGCTTGTGAACCTATGATTAATTCATCTAGTTTTGACGGCTTTTTAAAGGAACTTTCGGAAAAATTTTTCTTTGTGAATACTGGAGACGGTCAAGGTGAAGGACAAGTTCAAGAGGTGCATGTGAATAATTTTCCTCCTGTCCCCTCTTTTTTTAAAGTTTACGAGAGTCCGCAGTATAGGGGAAATGTTTACGGGTTCACCTCTAGCAATCAATCCAAAAAATATATTGTCCAGTCGGTTTTTCAGCTTTCAAGTACGTCACAAATTAATTTTTGGTCTCCTAATCATTTTGACAATGAATACGGTTTTGGTACTATGATGACCGATAGTGCCGAGAGTAGATTAATTCCCTCTATTGATACTTTTCAAATGAACGGTATGTTTATAAAAATTACATCTACTTTTAATTTTTTTGGTGGTAGGTATCATTTATTACGTTTATACCAAGATGTTAGAACCAATGAGGTGTATTTAATGGCTAATCAAAGTACCGCTATTGGGACTTATATTCCTTTTGATTTCTCAACTCTAAAAGCAGTTGACGGGGGATTTTTAATTGAATGCCTTAGTTTAAATCTAAAAATTGAAGTGAGAAATAAGTTTTTCTAGAATTAAGCTAATTTTTTATTCTGAGAATGGCGGTGCAATTTGTACCGCTATTTTTTTTATGGAATGATTCCCTCTATCAAATTTAAAAATAGTTTGACTTCTTTACAGCAATAGAGACCGATTGTAAAATACAATACACGATTATTACTTTTAATTATTTTTTTAAATAAAAATATTCTTACTTTGTAAAAAGATAAAAGATTATCTACAAACATTTTAAGTTAAATATTAAAAAAAAATAATGAAAAACAAATTACAAAGAATTGGAAAAGTAGTACTATGCTGCTTTATTCTAATTGCATTAAGTTGCGAGAAAGATAATGCATTAACGGAACAAGATGTCAAGATGATTGAAGCCAAAAGATGGTTTAATCAATATGAATCTAATGGTGCTAATTATGAATTATTTCAGAATTTAGATTACGACTGGAATAAAGCGAACATTACAAAGTCAGAAGATGGAATAGAAACTATTATCATACCTGTCAATGAATTAAAAGAAAATAAAAAAGAAATATGGGAACAGAAATTATATCTTTATAAATTAGACACAGGTGATTATAAAGCACTTTTGTTTGAAATATACCCTAACAAAAATTCAGAACTAAGCAGTCAATCTATTGATGGGGGAGATTTTAACGGATACATAAGTACTTGGGATTTAAAAATGGGCTTTATTAGAGCTGCTAAATTTGTAGATAATCAAGTGGTAGAAAATGGAATTGCGAAAACAGTTTCAATTGACAAAGTTACTGGCAAAGCACCGCCTATCCTTCCTTGTTCTGACGGAAGTTGTAATACAGATGGCGGCGGCGGAAATCCAATTCCACTAAGACCAGTTATTATAACGGGTTCTTATACTGGAACTCCAGTGGTTTATACGCCACGCAATCCAGTAACTGGAGGGACAAGTCTAGGCGGATATACTTCAATTGGTGGTAATGGTGGTGGTGGAAGCGGAATTACAGCTCCAACACCTGTACAAATTATTAATGCCCTTACCGGAAAAGCAAAATGTCTTAATGATTTATTAAATAAAAACGGAAATTCTTTTGTACAAAATTTATTGGCTAATTTCGCAGGAAAATCTGAATTTGATATTAAAATTGTTTCAACAGATAAAGTAACTAATTTAGATAAAAATGGAATTCTTAGAGAAATTAACGGAAAAACAATTCATTTACCAGGAAGCACATCAATGACAATTGAAATCAGTACTTCTAAAGCAAATGAACATGCTTCTTTAGACGTTGCAAGAACTATTTTACATGAATACATACATGCTGACATTTTTAGAAAGTTAAATACAGCATCTACTGAAATTGGTAACAGATCAGCAGATTTTAAAGAGACTTATGCTAAATATGAAAATCAACATGGAGCTATGGCAGTATTGTATCTTAGCAGTATGAAAGAAGCTTTAAAAGAGTTTCATAAATACGTACTTACTGATGATTACAATAAATACACAGCTTATTTTGGAGAAGCACCTAGTGATGCTTTTTATGAGGCTTTGGCTTGGGGTGGTCTAAGAGATAGTGATGTAAAAGCTTGGACAGATTTGTCAGCAGAAAAAAAAGCAGAAATTGAGAAACTTGCAAGCAGAGTTCCTCTTTTAAGTAAAACAGTCCCATGTCCTAACTAACATTATAAAAACATTTATTATGAAAATACTAACAGCAATATTATCTTTCTTTTTTTTGAGTTCTCTAAAAGCCCAAGAAAAACAAAAAGATACACTATTTTTTAATTATGATAATAAATATATTAATACATATGCAGAACTCCCAAGTCATTTTTACTTGGATGATAGCAGCGGTGGTAGTAATGGATCATTTTTCTTTAAAAAAGGAGAAATAAAAAACAATCTAAATCCTAAAAAAATCCTGTCACTTAAAAAATTTGTTCATTCTTCAGAATTTTATGAAAAAAAGAAAAAATTAAAGGATGAAAAGCTTGCTGCTTTTTTTAGTAATTATGTTATATTTTTAGTTAAAAATATTGATGAAAAAAAAGAGTATATTCAAGTAGAATCTGGTTTTGAAATCGAATAAAAATGTTTGCCTTAATGATGTAATGACATATACACACGTAAATGTTGTAACTTAGAATAGTCATTGCAAGAATTTTAAACTTCCACAAATTAAGTAGAGGATTTATTCTTTTTTTTAAAAGATAAAATAATTCAATTAATGAAGGAATTACTGTTTATTTAATTTATAACACCAATTAAAAAAAGGGCTGTCTAAAAATATAGACAGCCCTTTTTTTATGTAAACTAAATTTTTATATTATTACTTATTGACTAATTTCTCTAAATAAGAGATTTTTTCATTTTTTTCATCTAACAAACGCTCGTAAAGTCTTTTACTTTCTTCGTAAGCTTCAACTAGTTTATCAAGCGGATTGTAAGTGTAATTTGGAGAAAATCCAGTACAGCTATTTCCAACAACAATATTATTAAAATCGTTGTCATGTATATAATTAAAATAATTTATAACCCCTTCTTCCGAAAAGTTTTTGATTGCTTCTACACTAACTCCTAGAGCTTTTGCAACTTCCACAAGTTTTTCTTCTTCTATGGTTTCGCTTGCTTCCATATTAGAAACTGACTGTTGAGTTACACCAATAGCTTTAGCTAATACTTCTTGTTTTATACCTCTAAGCTCTCTTATACGGCTAATATTTCTGCCAATATGCTTTGTTTTAATTTCTGTGCTCATAGTTCAAAGATATTTAAAATTCTGTAAAAAAAATCAGTTTTGATAAAATACAAGTATGCATTTGTAATATACAATTTCGAACAGTTTGTTATGTTGTAATCTATTACTTACTTGCATATGGTAAACAAAAATACAAATTTAAAATAGTGTTCAACATCTAAAAAATAAAATATATGAAACAACTTATATTCTTAAGGTAATAATGAAAATCCGAAAATATTGAAAAGTAAGTTTAATGCAAAGAATTTGAACATCTAAAAAAAGTAAATAATAATGCTATTAAAATACAAAACTATGGTGACTAATAATATTAAAACCAAACAAAAACTACATGAACTAGTCAGTGCGCTTTATACAACATTTCCACCTGACAAACAGAAAAAGAATTTATATGCCGTATCATTTACAGTTTATGATTACAGTCACTTAATACTTATTGTATCTGACCTTATAAGTCTTTGTCTGAGCGCCATTAATGATGAATCTGAGTGCGGTTCTAGCTCTAAGGCTAAATCAAAAGTCAATATCGCACAAATATTGAATATTGCAATTGAGTTACTTCCCGTAGATGAAGATGCGTTTTTAGAAAAGTCACAGGAAATATTTTCAAAGATGAGTAGTAATGTTGTCTCAGAAAATTAAAATTTCTAACGGAGAATTATTATATAAATACAAAAGATACTTTAAAAAAAGTATCTTTTTTGTTTTAAATACATTTTTCTACAAAGGTTATTATATCTACTACTGCAAAGTCTATGAAATATGGGTTTGTCTGAATAGTAGAGTTTTATATAGAAAATAAAATGCTCTCTTGATAATTTGCAATAAAAAGAATATTTATATTTGTTAAATAACCGTTAAAAAATAGCATCAAATCATATAAAAGTGGAATGATTGTCCCTACTTTTTAGCGATATAAATTAACAATAATTTTATCAAAAATAAAGGATAAATTGATGACAAACGGAGAAATTAATAGATTAGGAGATAAAATAAGAGAAAATTATATTAAAGATTCTCTTGAAGAAAATACTCTTAATGAATTGCAAATTTATAGAACTTCTCACAAAGATTCTTTAGCAAAAGTTTTTAATGCAATGTGTAACCTAAATAGAAAAATGGGGAAACGTAGTATTATAACTTATCGTATAAAGCGTTTTGAATCAATTATTGGAAAATTGTATAGGTTTCCAAAAATGGAATTTAGTAGAATGTGGGATATTGGAGGTTGCAGATGTATTGTAAATAATAATGAAGAAGTATATGAATTTAAAGAATTAATTGAAAAAAGTGATATTTTAGTAATTAGAAAAGAGAAAGATTACATAATCGCCCCACAAACAGAAGGCTACAAATCTTTACATTTATACATTTCATTAAAAAACGATACAAATAAAGTAATCGAGCTACAAATAAGAAATAAAGATGACCATAATTGGGCAACTTTAGTAGAAATTACAGATTTATTATTTGACGCAAAATTAAAGGAATATGGTAAAGACAAGGAGTTGTTAAGATTTCATTTTCTTTTATCTAAACGTTCAGAATTATCAACGGATGAAAAAAAAGAAATTGCTAAAACAATTAAAAAATATAAATATTTTGAAAAATTAAGCAATGTGTTTTCAAGGAATTATATACAAATTAGAAAACAATGGCTAAACATTGAAAGTAAGAATAATCATAATTATTTTTTAATTGAAACCAAAAAAGATGAAGTCCCAAAAATTACATCTTATAGAAAATTTGATGAAGCAGAAGAAAATTATTTTAATATCTATAAAAATAATCAAACTGCAAATGTTGTATTAACTCATTTACCGAAGCCTGACTATGAACAGATAAGCATAGCATATTCAAACTATATATTAACTTTTCACTCCTTCTTAGATGATAGTTATGAAATATTTGAAAGGTTAATCGAAAAAACTTTAGTTGACAAAAGGTATTTTGAATTCATCAAATACTTCACCTTGTATAATGAAATTGTTTATAATCACGTAAACAATTTAATGTCAGAAGTTTTTGAAGTTTATCAAATATCAAAAAGAAATTCGAATGACCTACAAAATTATAAATTAAAGCAAAAAGAAAAAGATTGGGTTCAAGATATTAACAACCAAGTAAGAAAAAGACAAGATAAGCAGAAAAGAATTCAAGATTCTATGAGACAAAATATTCCTAGAGGAGGAACATTAGGTAATTATATTTTTACATTTATTTCAAAAAGAATTGCAAGAAAATATAATAAAAGAATTAAAAAAGTAGCAGATAGAATGGAGATTAAATAAAAGAGCTACTGCTAATAATGCTAACTGTTGCATAACTCCTCAAAAAATAATTTTTAAAATAATAACTAAAAAGCAAACCTCTTTTAAAGCGATTTGAAAGAGGTTTGCTTTTTAGATATATCAATCAATCGTTTATTAATTTCTCAACTTCTGCTAAACTATTTTTAAAGTGATTTTCTTTACCATCAGTAAATTCGATGACGGTAACTGTTTGACCAGTATTATAAGTTAGACTATAAAATTGCTTAATGTTGTGGACTAAAACTTTGACAACTATTTCGTGACCTGATTGTAGTAATGTAATTGTTTTCATATAGTTATGTTTAAAAATCAAACATACGAAAAATATTCTTACATTACACCCCAAAAAAAAAAGAAGGATAAAAGCCATAATATAGCAGCTACTAATCGACATTATGATAATTAGGTTTAATGGGAAGTTGGTTCTGTATTTGACTTAATTTAGTTCCAAACCCGCTATAGTAGCCACACGTTAGCAATAATTTGAGTGTTAATATTAAAAAATCAACCTATAAAAAATGGAAAATACATCAAAATTAAACAGATTAAAAGCTTTAAGCGGAGTATTACTACTTGGAATTTTAGGAACGGCTTTATGGGAATTATTAATAAGAGATTTAATTTTCTACATAGGAAATTTATTTGTATCAACTTTTTCATTATTCTATAAAGGGTATGTAAATGATATGTATAGCCATATTTTTGCTAGTGAGTATTCTTTTCAAATTTTACCTTCAATTATTATAATTTTAGTAATTATCGCTTTGCCTATTTATTTATTTATTAAAGTGCAATTTGCTTTTATAAAACATGAATCGACCGAAAATGACATTAAATCTGGAATTATTGCAGATGCGATTTTTAATATATTGAAAAAAAAAGGGAGAGCATCTTTTATGTTTATTTTGACGGGTATTTCAATAATTTTAATGTACAGTGATTTACTAATTAAGCAAATTTCAGGGAGCGAAGCATATAGAATAATTGACAAAAATTTGATAATAATAAAGCCATACATACCTGAAAGGGAATATGACTTACTTCAAAGTGAATTTAGATTAGTCAATAGTAAGGATAAACTATTACATTTAATTATTGAGATAAATAAAATTGCAAATAAAAATAAAATTGATTTAGGAGAATCTAAGTTACTGGCATTAGGCACTGTAAAAAATATAAAATGACACACTAGCGCTAACAGTTTCTACAACGGATTTGGGTAATAGGCTAAATGGAAAGATAATTTTGTATTTGAGATGATTTGGCAAATCCGAATAATGGGCTTATTTTATTCTCAAACATATAGTAGCGGGGCGAGGTTAGCTGCAAACTTTTCACAACATTTAAAAATTAAATTCATGCAACAGAGAATACAAGTAATTGAACTTGGGATAATAGAATCTAAAATTGTAGAAAAACCAGTTGAAGATCAACTATGGGGTTTTTTAATACAGCCTAATTTCATAAAAGATGGTGTCAATCTTAGAATCAGATTTGAACTACTACTACCTATTGATAGTAAAAGACATATTTATTGTAATACAATTTCAGGATTCTTTATAGAGTTTTTCAACGCAGACTATTTAAAATCGAATACTGACATGATACTCAATCTTATTCAAGTTTCAATGGCGCATACAAGACTTACAATTATGCAAATGTTTTCTGAATATAGCTATATACCTATGCAATATTTAGATAGCAAACATTTTGAAAGTGAGCTTAAACAACAAATTGCAGAATTAAAACTATAGTTTACAAAAACCAGCAGTTAACAGATACTACAATGGATTTAGGTAATTGGCTAAATGGGAAGTTGGTTTTGTATTTTGGCTTATTTAGCAAATCCGAAGAATGAGCTTAATTTAATCCCAAGTCCACTGTAGCAGTAAGACGCTACCAGTAACTTACCCACAAACGAAATAATATACCTTCCGAATTAAGTTGTATTTAATCTTAGTTATAAAATTTTAAATTATGAATGAATTAGAATTATTAGAAGAATTAATCCAAAATGAACATAATTTGAAAATGTCAATGTTTTATGTTCATTTTGCAAATAATGAAGATGAGAAACAAATCGCAAATAATAATAGAAACAAAATTCAAGATAAAATTGATTTGTTAAAAATTGAACTGCGAGATATTGAAGATAAAACTCAAAGTCAAAAAGCAAAATTTGGTATAATAAATCAACTTAATCACTATGTTGAGCAAATAAATTTAGTCAGACCAGGATTAAAATTGACACGAAAACAAGATATGCTTTTAGAAAATATGCTATTTAGTTATATTTCAATGGATATTTATCGACAAATATCTGAAAAAGTTATTGGTTCACATATTCCAGCATATCTACATTATACTGATAACGAAAAAGACTCAATCGAAATTCCAGAATTAACTGAGTTTCTAAAAAATGAAATTAGCATTGTCAAATCCATTGAAAATGTTGATTACATAAAACTTCAAGATTATTATCAAGGATTTAGACAAAGAATGGTTGACAAATTTATGAACTAAAAATAAGCTATTGGAAACAGCTTTTATTTAAACAAAAGAAACATATCTCTTTTAAATCACTTTAAAAGAGATATGTTTTTTAGTTGGAGCACAAAAATATATTATTAACCCATCAGAGATAATTCTATATGTTCTGAATAATCTTCTGGAAGAACTGCATCTATGTTACGTAAATATTTCTCTAAGGCGCTCATGGTTGTATGTCCAGTAATGAGCATTAATTTAGATTTTGTTTCAAATGGTGTTAGTTCTTTTGCAAATTCTTGATATAATTTACCAATAAAGTAATGTCTAAAACTGTATAATCCATATTCAGCGCCCAAGTTCATAGGTATTTTGACCATTTTATTAAATCGTTTGGTAAAATAACCTCTTTTATCGTCTTCATTTTTGGTCACCCATTCCCCTATTCCATTGGGAGTAAAAAGAAAATGCTTTTTATTTTTATTCTCTAAATTAGGTAACTCTCGAAGTAAGATTTCGGGAATTATTTTTGTCTTTACAGGCTGGTTTTTAGCTTTTATATAAAGGCGCTTGCCAACAACGTCAATGTCTTCAATTCGCAATCTACACACCTCTATTGGTCGCAGAAAATTGTATGAAATAAACAAAATAAAGAGTAATAACTGGCTGTCTTTTTCCTTGAGGTCTTTAAAAATTTGTTCTTGAATAGTCTGGGTATAGGTTTTATTTCTTGTTGGAGTTGATTTTAAAGTCGGAATTTTAGAAATAAAATTATCCTCTATAATGTCATTACTATCTAAAACTTCAAATAAAGAAGATAATATACTTCTGGCATCATTGTAACTACGGGCAGATGTTTTGTTTAAAATTTCGTTTAAATAGGTCTGTGCGGCTTTTTTTGTGATTGCCGTAATGGGTTGTCCTATAAATCCTTTCTTATCGAGCCATCCTTTAAAATTATTAATCCTTGATTCATAGGTCGCAAATGGTTTTTCGGCTAATACTTTCTCCTTTAATTTGATTCCTAATTCAAAAGCTTCCTTAATTGTCAAAATAGTTTTTTCATCTTCTAGTAAATCATCATCGGGAATGTAAGGATTGAAACCATTCTTTAAAATGATTGACAAACTAATGCGGTATTTTTCTAAAATCTCTAAACGTTCCTCTTTGGTTTTATACCAATTCACCCCGTCCTTTATGTTCTGTTGACGCGTTAGTAAATTTGTTTCGGGGTCACGATAGGAATAATATAGGTACCAATTTTTTTTTAAGGCTGCTTGTTTTTGTTCTTCTGAAAGTGTTTTCCATTTTTTTATATCAACACCTCCAGTATAAATTTGAGGGTCAGAATATTGTCGTTTCATTTCAAAACCGTGTACGTTTGTGTGTATGTTTTTTAAAAGGTCTTTAAGTTTAGCCATAAAAAAAAGCGATTTACTTCCGTAAATCGCTTATTCTAAACCTTTTAAATCTGTGGGCGATGAGGGGTTCGAACCCCCGACCCCCTCGGTGTAAACGAGGTGCTCTGAACCAGCTGAGCTAATCGCCCTATTACAATTTAGATATCTTCATTTCCTTATTGCGAGTGCAAATATAGGCTAGTTTTTCGTTTCTACAAAATATTTTCAAATAAATTTTACATTTAATTTAACCAATCTACACATCTTACTAACATACAATACTTTAGAATTAAATTAATTTTATCAAAAAGTAATTTTAAACTTAAACAAAAAAAGAAATGTCGATTATTAAGAATAAAATCTATAAAAATAGGCAAACCATATCACAAGATTTCAATCAAAATAACATAGAAAAATCATTAACTCTTGAAACATATTCATCACATAGCTCGACTATCTCTCAGAATCCGATTCTTAAAAAATATGATTTAATACACTCCACTTATATTTCATATTTTGATAAACTTCAAAAGATAGCTTCAAATACAATATCAATCACTATAAAAATAGCTATGATTTAATATAAAAAAGATTAAACATATATTCTCTTCACTTTATCTCGTAAACTCTCTTTAAAAAGGCTTATATCAGCTCATCAACAATAAATAATTAACAATCTTAAATCTAGGATATTTCTCCATTAGAGCATGCCTCTTTGGGTCGAGCTGTCCATTATATCTTTTCTTTTCCTAAAGAAAGAAAAGAAAAGGATGCCATTCCCATCCCTCATGCAATCTGGTATTCAAAACAACACTTGGGCAATTTCTAAATCATGGTTGCTAAAAAACATATGATTTTCAATGCTTATCGCTCAGCATTTCGGTTAATACTTTGGATTTGTTATTGGTTAGCAATCACGAGATGGATATTTTGTAAAACAAAAAACCCCGTTTCGTTAGAAACAGGGTTTTCAAAAGAAAGGCGACGACATACTCTCCCACATAACTGCAGTACCATCTGCGCAGGCGGGCTTAACTACTCTGTTCGGGATGGGAAGAGGTGAGCCCCGCCGCAATAACCACCTTAAGGTCGTTTTGCAATGGGTATTCCGACTTTTTCGGAACAACATTACACAATATCTTAACATACTGAGATAAAGAACATAAAAAGCATATTAGAAAGTTCTCTCCCGAGTCCTGAGACTCGGGAAAAGGATGTACATAAGCTTACGGGTTATTAGTACTACTCGACTATGACATTACTGCCTTTACATCTATAGCCTATCAACGTGGTCATCTTCCACGACCCTTAAAAGAAATCTCATCTTGTGGTGGGTTTCGCGCTTATATGCTTTCAGCGCTTATCCCTTCCAAACGTAGCTACTCTGCGGTGCCCCTGGCGGGACAACAGATACACTAGAGGTTTGTCCAATTCGGTCCTCTCGTACTAGAATCAGATCCACTCAAATTTCTAACGCCCACAGTAGATAGAGACCGAACTGTCTCACGACGTTCTGAACCCAGCTCGCGTGCCACTTTAATGGGCGAACAGCCCAACCCTTGGGACCTTCTCCAGCCCCAGGATGTGACGAGCCGACATCGAGGTGCCAAACCCCCCCGTCGATATGAGCTCTTGGGGGAGATCAGCCTGTTATCCCCGGCGTACCTTTTATCCTTTGAGCGATGGCCCTTCCATGCGGAACCACCGGATCACTATGCTCTACTTTCGTACCTGATCGACCTGTATGTCTCTCAGTCAAGCTCCCTTATGCCATTGCACTCTACGCACGGTTACCAAGCGTACTGAGGGAACCTTTAGAAGCCTCCGTTACTCTTTTGGAGGCGACCACCCCAGTCAAACTACCCACCAAGCAATGTCCCCCACAATATGGGGTTAGGCCTCAGATAAACAAAGGGTTGTATTTCAACAATGACTCCACAACGCCTGGCGACGCCACTTCAAAGTCTCCAACCTATCCTACACATCATTTATCCAAGGTCAATACTAAGCTATAGTAAAGGTGCACAGGGTCTTTTCGTCCCACTGCGGGTAAACGGCATCTTCACCGTTACTACAATTTCACCGAGCTCATGGCTGAGACAGTGTCCAGATCGTTACACCATTCGTGCAGGTCGGAACTTACCCGACAAGGAATTTCGCTACCTTAGGACCGTTATAGTTACGGCCGCCGTTTACTGGGGCTTCAATTCAATGCTTCTCCGAAGATAACATCTCCTCTTAACCTTCCAGCACCGGGCAGGTGTCAGGCCCTATACTTCATCTTACGATTTTGCAGAGCCCTGTGTTTTTGATAAACAGTCGCCTGGACCTCTTCACTGCGGCCCCGATTACTCGGGGCGACCCTTCTCCCGAAGTTACGGGTCTATTTTGCCTAATTCCTTAGCCATGAATCTCTCGAGCACCTTAGGATTCTCTCCTCGACTACCTGTGTCGGTTTACGGTACGGGTACTTATTACCTGAAGTTTAGAGGTTTTTCTTGGAAGCCCTTAGGCGCACTATCTCTTTGTCCGAAGACTCCGAGTACTATCGTATTTCCCCAAGCCGCGTGGATTTGCCTGCGCAGCTTATAGGTAGGTACTTCAACGAACTATTCCGTCAGTTCGCGGCGCTTTCATCACTCCGTCACCCCATCACAGTAATAACTAGTACGGGAATATTAACCCGTTGGCCATCGACTGTCCCTTTCGGGTTCGCCTTAGGTCCCGACTAACCCACAGCTGATTAGCATAGCTGTGGAAACCTTAGTCTTTCGGTGTGCGGGTTTCTCGCCCGCATTATCGTTACTTATGCCTACATTTTCTTTTCTAACCAGTCCAGCATACCTTACGATACACCTTCAACCCTGTTAGAATGCTCCCCTACCACTTACAGTAAACTGTAAATCCATAGCTTCGGTAATATGTTTATGCCCGATTATTATCCATGCTCGTCCGCTCGACTAGTGAGCTGTTACGCACTCTTTAAATGAATGGCTGCTTCCAAGCCAACATCCTAGCTGTCTGGGCAGACAAACCTCGTTCTTTCAACTTAACATATATTTGGGGACCTTAGCTGATGGTCTGGGTTCTTTCCCTCTCGGACTTGGACCTTAGCACCCAAGCCCTCACTGCACGGAAACATTATATAGCATTCGGAGTTTGTCAGGAATTGGTAGGCGGTGAAGCCCCCGCATCCAATCAGTAGCTCTACCTCTATATAACTTTACGCCGTGCGCTGCACCTAAATGCATTTCGGGGAGTACGAGCTATTTCCGAGTTTGATTGGCCTTTCACCCCTACCCACAGGTCATCCGAAGACTTTTCAACGTCAACCGGTTCGGTCCTCCACTGTGTGTTACCACAGCTTCAACCTGCCCATGGGTAGATCACACGGTTTCGCGTCTAACACTACTGACTAAAGCGCCCTATTCAGACTCGCTTTCGCTACGGATCCATGGCTTAACCACTTATCCTTGCCAGCAACGTTAACTCGTAGGCTCATTATGCAAAAGGCACGCCGTCACCCAACGAATGGGCTCCGACCGCTTGTAAGCGTATGGTTTCAGGATCTATTTCACTCCGTTATTCACGGTTCTTTTCACCTTTCCCTCACGGTACTGGTTCACTATCGGTCTCTCAGGAGTATTTAGCCTTAGCGGATGGTCCCGCCAAATTCAGACAGGGTTTCACGTGCCCCGCCCTACTCAGGATACCACTATCCTTTACACTCATTACCCATACGGGACTATCACCCTCTTTGGTTCTACTTTCCAGTAGATTCCGGTTCTTTGTGCAAGAAATATCGTGGTCCTACAACCCCAACATTGCCGTAACAACATTGGTTTGGGCTAATCCGCGTTCGCTCGCCACTACTTACGGAATCACTTTTGTTTTCTTCTCCTCCGCCTACTTAGATGTTTCAGTTCAGCGGGTTTGCCCACCTATCGGTGTACTATGTCTTCAACATAGTGGGTTGCCCCATTCGGGTATCTACGGATCGAATCGTGTGTGCCGATCCCCGTAGCTTTTCGCAGCTTATCACGCCCTTCATCGCCTCTGAGAGCCTAGGCATCCCCCATACGCCCTTATTTTGCTTATTGTACCAATCATAAAATCAATTATGACCGTTTTGTTTCGTTTTACTTAAATAAATCAAGTAAAACTGCTTTCTACTTTTTATTATTTCTTATCTCAATATGTCAATGAACTTTATTGGCTTTTAGCCATAAGCTTTCGCTCTTGTGGAGAATAACGGAGTCGAACCGTTGACCTCCTGCGTGCAAGGCAGGCGCTCTAGCCAGCTGAGCTAATCCCCCAATTTTAGTTATGAGTTATTAGTTATGAGTTATGAATCACAGCTCATAAGGTCTCAACCCTAGAATTTCCTTTTATTAAGTATTTTTCAGTTTTTTTTTTAAATCTTAAATCTAAAATCTTCATTCTTAAATCTAAAATCTCAAATTTTGTAGTCCCGGGCAGACTCGAACTGCCGACCCCTACATTATCAGTGTAGTACTCTAACCAGCTGAGCTACGAGACTCTGTTTTTACTTAATTCTTATTCTTTTTTTTTAAATTAACAGCAAGAGTAATAAAACGTCCACATTCGTTCCCAAATAGTCCTTTTCGTCTTCTTTCTCCAGCGTGCTTGCGCTAACACTGAAGCTCTAGAAAGGAGGTGTTCCAGCCGCACCTTCCGGTACGGCTACCTTGTTACGACTTAGCCCTAGTTACCAGTTTTACCCTAGGCAGCTCCTTGCGGTCACCGACTTCAGGCACCCCCAGCTTCCATGGCTTGACGGGCGGTGTGTACAAGGCCCGGGAACGTATTCACCGGATCATGGCTGATATCCGATTACTAGCGATTCCAGCTTCACGGAGTCGAGTTGCAGACTCCGATCCGAACTGTGACCGGTTTTATAGATTCGCTCCCCCTCGCGAGGTGGCTGCTCTCTGTACCGGCCATTGTAGCACGTGTGTAGCCCAAGGCGTAAGGGCCGTGATGATTTGACGTCATCCCCACCTTCCTCACAGTTTGCACTGGCAGTCTCGTTAGAGTTCCCGACATGACTCGCTGGCAACTAACAACAGGGGTTGCGCTCGTTATAGGACTTAACCTGACACCTCACGGCACGAGCTGACGACAACCATGCAGCACCTTGTAAATTGTCTTGCGAAAGATCTGTTTCCAAATCGGTCAATCTACATTTAAGCCTTGGTAAGGTTCCTCGCGTATCATCGAATTAAACCACATGCTCCACCGCTTGTGCGGGCCCCCGTCAATTCCTTTGAGTTTCATTCTTGCGAACGTACTCCCCAGGTGGGATACTTATCACTTTCGCTTAGCCACTGAACTTGCGCCCAACAGCTAGTATCCATCGTTTACGGCGTGGACTACCAGGGTATCTAATCCTGTTCGCTACCCACGCTTTCGTCCATCAGCGTCAATCCATTAGTAGTAACCTGCCTTCGCAATTGGTATTCCATGTAATCTCTAAGCATTTCACCGCTACACTACATATTCTAGTTACTTCCTAATAATTCAAGTCTAGCAGTATCAATGGCCGTTCCACCGTTGAGCGATGGGCTTTCACCACTGACTTACTAAACCGCCTACGGACCCTTTAAACCCAATGATTCCGGATAACGCTTGGATCCTCCGTATTACCGCGGCTGCTGGCACGGAGTTAGCCGATCCTTATTCTTACAGTACCGTCAAGCTCCTACACGTAGGAGTGTTTCTTCCTGTACAAAAGCAGTTTACAATCCATAGGACCGTCATCCTGCACGCGGCATGGCTGGATCAGGCTTGCGCCCATTGTCCAATATTCCTCACTGCTGCCTCCCGTAGGAGTCTGGTCCGTGTCTCAGTACCAGTGTGGGGGATCTCCCTCTCAGGACCCCTACCCATCGTAGCCTTGGTAAGCCGTTACCTTACCAACTAGCTAATGGGACGCATGCTCATCTTTCACCGTTGTGACTTTAATTAAAAATCGATGCCGATCTTTAATACTATGAGGTATTAATCCAAATTTCTCTGGGCTATCCCTCTGTGAAAGGTAGATTGCATACGCGTTACGCACCCGTGCGCCGGTCTCTTGGTCCGAAAACCAATACCCCTCGACTTGCATGTGTTAAGCCTGCCGCTAGCGTTCATCCTGAGCCAGGATCAAACTCTTCATCGTATATTGTTTGAGATTTAAATCTCTTTATTTATTTGACTGAAGGTCTAGTGGTTTTATTCAAATCTTTCGATTCTATTACTCTTATTTCTTTTGTCTCGATTAATCGAGACGGCTGTCAATTCAATATGTCTAGGAACGTATCTTAATTCTTTCTAAGATTCACAACTCAGTGTGAGTCCGTGTTTCGCGCTTTTCGTTGTTTCTCAAAGCGGGTGCAAAACTAGCAATTCTTTTTTTAACCGGCAAGAAAAATTTGAAGTTTTTTTTAGAAATTTTTTATCTCTTTTCTTCTCTTTCTCTATCCAGTCTCTCAAAGAACGTTGCGCATTTTGCGGGGTGCAAAAGTAAACATCATTTTTAATTCTCGCAAGCTTTTTGAAATCTTTTTTGAATTTTTTTTTCAATCCCAATTTCATCTCTCTTGCCAGTCTATCTATGAACGTCTGCGTTGTTGCGGGTGCAAAAGTAGACCTTTTATTCACTTAAACAATACTTTTTCTAACCTTTTTTTAACCTTATCCTAAAGTTTTTTTCAACACTTTGGTTTTGCGCTATTTACATTTCTTCTTTTTTACGTTTCTTTCCGTTTAGCTCTCACTTTGGAGTGGTTTTTGACGTTTTGCACCGTTTTTAGTGGCAGATTGAAGATGTCAACACCCAAACTACAGGCGGATGCAACCAATTCAGCTAAGCCAAAACACCTATTTATATAGATTCCCACCTCAAACAGTCTCTCCTATATATAAGGTATATGTTTTTATACACTCCTATAATTATATAATACACCTTATATATAGGAACAGCTCCTTATTAAGAACCCATCCCCTAGCCCCGATAGCAGTGGAAATCCTTGTTGGCCGGCGTTCGGACAACAAAATTGAAACGTAGAGCGGGATAAAGCTACTAATTGTCAGAATTTAATCGAAACGAATTGCTTTGACTGGCGAAATCTTGGTGATTATATATGAAGGTATCAATAAGACTAAAAAACAAATCGAAACCGTTAGTAGATTTAAAGCTAATATATAAACTAGATTAATATAAACTGGCGCTTGATTTACATAGTAGTTTTCAGGGTTTAACTTTATAACTCCAAAATATTGCTGAATTAACAACAATGAGATTCCTATAAGATTACCCCAAAACAGTCCTCTTACTATAAGGTAAAAAGCATTATACAGAAATATTTTCCTAACTGACCAATTACTGGCTCCTAATGCTTTTAGAATTCCAATCATTTGTGTGCGTTCCAGAATGAGCACTAACAAAGCAACTACCATATTAATAGTAGCAACCAATATCATAACTACTAAGATCACAATAATATTGAAATCAAAAAGTTGCAACCACTCAAATATGTAACTATATTTTTCGACAATAGTATTTGTATCAAGTGTTGAAGATGTTTTTTCATACACTTGTTCTCCTACTTCTTTTATTGCACCAAAATCTTTCGCAAAGACTTCGAATGCCCCTACTTCATTCGGCGTCCACTTGTTAATGCGCTGCACATGACGAATGTCCCCTATTATATAGGTTGCGTCGAATTGTTGAAATCCTGAATTGAATATACCTGTGATTTTAAATCTACGAACATTCGGCAACTGATTTTGATCCTCTTTTATAAAGAAGGTATTAAAGGAATCCCCAACTTTCAAATTTAACCTATTGGCAAGAAATTGAGAAATCACAACTTCTGAATTGAGGCTTCCAGAAAAATTAGGCAATTTGCCTGAAACCAGATACTCCTTTATATTCTCCCATTGATAATCGTTTCCAACTCCTTTAAAGATAATACCTTCAAAAGCCGATTCGGTTCTGATAATCCCGGCTTTACTAGCAATAGCTTGAACATGACCTACTCCTGGGACTGACTTAAACTTTGGATAGAAATCTTGATTCTTCGAAATCGGCGACAAAGTAATTTCAGATTTATTATTATCGTAGTTTGAAATTATAATATGCCCATTGAAAGCAGATATTTTTTCGCGTATTTTATTTTGCAAGCCAATACCTGTTGCAACCGAGACAATCATCATTATCATTCCGATTGCAATGGCCGATATAGCTATGTTTATAATTGGTGCCGATATACTACTTTTGTAATCTTTGGCAGTTATAAGTCTTTTGGCGATAAAATATTCTAAATTCAAATTGATATATTTTGAGGATCTAAACAAATGTACATGAAATTTTCAACGAATTCTTTTTAACCAGACAACCTGTCTAAAACTAAAAAATCTAATTCGGCTGATAAACATTTCTACTACAACGGTAATTTTTTCTTCATTTCTTCGACTATATTATAAGCTGCAGGGCATATCGATACATTCTTAATAGTCAAATCTGCAATTTGCTGAAACTTTTTTCTATCGGTATGAGGAAATTCTCGACATGCTTTAGGACGAACATCATATATCATACAAGCATTTTCATTATCTAAAAAAGTACAAGGAACATTTTGCAGCACATAATCTTTATCTTCATCAATTCGCAAATATTGCTCAATAAACTGTTGTGGTTTTTGCCTAAAATGTTTTGAAATACGTTCAATATCTGCAAGAGTAAATAATGGCCCAGTGGTTTTACAACAATTGGCACACTTTAAACAATCTGTTTTTTTGAATTCTGCATCATGCAAATCCTGCATTATATAATCTAAATTCTTGGGCGTTTTCTTTTTTAGCTTATCAAAATACTTTTTGTTTTCGATATGCTTATCTTTGGCAAGTTTTCCTAGTTCGTTTAAAGCTGGTTTCAATTTTGAAATTTGAAGTTGAAACCACAAAAGTACTAAACTTTAAACTCGGAATTTTAAACTTGAAACTAATTTTATGAAAGATCTTTTCGGAAAAGCCATACTCGATTATCAAACAAATAACAATCCTGAAGATATAATAACCGAAACCTCCATTTCTGAAGAAGACGAAATGAGCGTAGCTTATCTCTTTAGGAGTTATGATGAAATGCCTAAAATTGAACAAAAAGCATTACAACTCGCTAAAGGTAAAGTACTAGATGTAGGTTGTGGGGCAGGAAGTCATAGCCTGACATTACAAAATGACAGAAATCTTGATGTAACTTCTATTGATATTTCCGAAAATGCGATACAAGCCTGCACTCTTCGAGGTCTAAAAAAAGTGAAAGTTCAGAATGTAATGACATTAGAAGATGAAAAATTTGACACTATTATAATACTAATGAATGGTCCTGGAATATGCGGAAAACTCAAAAACATCTCAGCATTTCTTTTGAAACTAAAATCTTTGCTGAATCCAGGTGGACAAATATTAATGGATAGTTCCGATATTATTTATATGTTTGACGAAGATGAAGATGGAGGAAAATGGATTCCATCGGAAAATGAATATTATGGAGAAACCATCTTCAATATAACTTACAAAGGAGAAAAAGAAGCTCCTCTTGATTGGTTGTTTCTTGATTATAACACTTTACAAAATGCAGCTTTCGCCAATGGCTTACAATGCGAATTGATTCTGGAAGGGGAGCATTACGATTATTTAGCTAAACTTTCGATTTAAAATCAAAAAACCAACATAAAAAAATCAAAATGGAAGATTCAGTATTAGAAAAATTGCGTTATCCCATTGGGAAATTTAAGGCTCCAGAAGTATATTCAACTGATTATATTAATGCTGCCATTGCCGAAATTGCTTCTTTCCCAGAAAGACTAAAAAAAGAAGTTATTAATTTGACAGAGGAAGAATTAGACACTCCCTATCGACCAGGAGGTTGGACTGTTAGACAGGTAATACATCATTGTGGTGACAGCCATATGAATTGCTACATTCGATTGAAATGGGCTTTGACTGAAGAAATACCAATAATAAAATATTACTATGAAGATCGTTGGTCCCAATTAGATGACAATTTAACCATGCCTATCCAACCCTCATTATTATTATTAGAAGGTCTCCATTATAGATTAGCCTACTTAATGCTAAGATTAAATCCTATCGATTTGAAAAAATCGTTTATACATCCCGAGCACAATACAGAAATACAAATCCAAGAACTAATTGGTCTTTATGCTTGGCACTGCAATCATCATTTGGCTCATATAACAGTGTTAAAAAAACAAAAAGGGTGGTAATTAGTACTGTTTTTTAACAAAAAAAGCTAAATGTTATATAACATTTAGCTTTTTTTGTTAAAAAACAGTACTTTAAAATGAAATGTTTTAAGATCATCCCGTTATTCTTAGCGGAATTTTAATCATTACTCTAACTATTTTCCCACTATTGCGCCCTGGCATCCAGCGAGGTGACAAAGAAACAACTCTTTTTACTTCTTTGCCTACACCTCCTCCAAGATCTTCCGTTATTTCAGCATTACTTACCTCTCCATTAGCTTCAATAATAAAACTAACTTTAAGCACTCCTGACCCCCCTTCATAATCACTTAAATTCAAATTTTTACCGACAAAAGTTTTAAATTCAATAATACCGCCAGGAAACTGAGGCTTTTCATCTACCTCTTCATAATTGTAAGGTGCATCATCTACATAAGTACTTGTAACTTGTGCCGAAGCAAAATGTACAGAGAAAATGGTGAATGCAAAAAGTAAAATTTTCTTCATTTATTATTATTTTAAAAATTCAATAAACCCCATTAATTGACCTAAAGGCAAAAGGATTTTTGTAAATATATTCAAAAAAACGAAGAACAAAATGATAAACACAAATATATCAATAAAAATTTATCCAATATTCAGCTAATTTTTATTAAATCACTAACAAATAAGTTGTTAACCAAAAACCCTAAAGGTCAGATAAATAAGATAATTATCAAGATTCTTAAACTTGACAATTATCTTATTTACAAAATATCAAAAATCTTTTCAATTTAGATAAAACACTTATCTGAAAAAACTTAAGGAATGTTCAAATATTTATGAGTTTGCAATGAAACTCTCCATTTTGGGTTATTCATCACATAATCAACAATAAGTGGAGTCATTTCTTCTTTTTTACTCCATTCTGGTTGGAGAAAAAGTATAGCATTTTGATTTACTTTTTCCGCTTGTTCTTCTGCAAAGATAAAATCATGCTTGTTATAAATAATCACTTTTAACTCATCTGCACTGTCATAAACAGTTTGAGTTGGTAATTTATTTTTTTTAGGAGAAAGACATATCCAATCCCAAGTACCACTAAGCGGATATGCACCTGAAGTTTCAATATGAACTTTTAGATTTCTATCTTTTAATCTTTGCGTTAGAGGATCCATATCCCACATTAAAGGCTCACCTCCTGTAATAACTATTGTATCAGCATATTTGGCTGCATTGTTAACAATCAAATCTATATTTGTAGGTGGATGCAATTCTGCATTCCAACTTTCCTTTACATCACACCAATGACAACCTACATCGCAACCACCTATTCTAATAAAGTAAGCAGCAGTTCCTGTATGAAAACCTTCTCCTTGAATCGTATAAAACTCCTCCATTAACGGAAGCATGGTTCCTTTGTTTACTTCTAATTGAACTTCTTTTGATAACATTATTATAATTTAGGGTACAAAGATAAGCAATTACAAAATGAGTAAAAAACAAAACAAAGGATTCTAAAGTAATGGAAAACAATCTAATATTCATAATAACTCTATACTGAGCCAAAGCATTGGATAATGAATTCCCAGTACACATTAAAATTTAGAATTAATTTTAAATAAAAGACATAAAAAAAACCGATAATCCTGAAAGAGATTATCGGTTTTCCAATTTTTAAATTAAATTATTTCAAAGACTTTAATGATTCCAATGCATATTGATTAGTTGGATCAATTGCTAATGTTTTATTGAAATATTCTTTTGCTTTTACTTTATCAGTATTAGCATAACTAGCCGCTGAAGTATTATAACTTTCAATTAATTTTTTAATTACAGCAGGTTTTGCCAATTCCTCAGGTCCTTTAGCAGTTACTACATTAACATATTCATCATAATACTTAATAGTTAATGCATCATTTTCAAGTAAACTGTTTGTTCTTGCTCTGTAAATATAAGCATCTTGAGTTTTAGGAGAAGCTTCAATTACAGTTGCAAAAGCTAAATCTGCTCTTTGCAAAGCTGCCACATCTGGCTTAATAACATCTTTTCTAGTATTGTCAAAATACAAACTATTTCCTAAATAGAAATTGTCTAAAACATAACTTTTTGATTCTTTATTTGAAACTGCAATTTCATAGATAGCTGCAGCTTGTTTGTATAATTTTTGCTCATACAATTTTTTACCAAACTCACTAAAACCATTAGATAAATTAACAGGATCCATATCATTTGCTTTTTTTACATCTGAAAGACCTTTCTCAAAAAGAGCACTATCAGTCAATACACCTTCTGCACTGATTGATTTTTTCATTTTTGAAAAACCTAAATTTAAATAATCAACTGCAATAACTCTATTAGTTGGATTTGAAATAAAATTCTCCAATGAACTAATAGCTACATCATAATTACCGTTTTGATATGCAGAAAGTCCTAAATAACGAAGAATTCTAGGATTCACTTTATCAAGCTCTACCATTTTATTGGCTTCAATTTCTAAAGCTTTGTACTCACCTGCTAAAATTAAGAAATCAGCATGTCTCATTCTTGAATTAAGAGAATAATCAGTTAGAGACAAATATTTTTCATAATTTGTAAGTGCTTTATCTATATAAGCTCTGTATTTTGCAGGCTCATTTCTTCCCCATAGGTAATACGTTTCAGCAAATTCGCGGTATACCGGTCCATAATTAGGATTGATAGCTACTACTTCATCAAATGCTTTAATCGCCTCAGTATAAGCTTTTGCACCTTTAAGTAATACCCCTAATTGCATTTTTGCTCTAATCAATGTATTATCATTTGCATAAGCAATACGATAAGCAGAATAAGCTTCATTTTGATTCTTATCACCAAAATATGCATTTCCAAGTGCTAAATTTACTTGTGCATCAAGAGGATTAATCAATTTTGCTTTATTTAGAACCTCTATAGCTTTTTTATAATTTGGCTTCAAAGAATAAGTATAGGCACGCCCAATAAATAAATATTCTTCTATATCTTTTTTCTTAAGATCTTTTGTAGCCAATGCAAAGTTTTGTTCAGCTGCTGCTTCATCTCCTTTATCAAGATCGATAAGACCAAAACCAATATTATTCAATCTTGCTCCTTCACTTCCAGCCAATCCTTTTTGATAATAAATTTTAGCAGAGTCAATACTATTTTGAATCATATAAACATTTCCTAAATAGAAAGCTGCTGTTCCGTTTGAAGGTTTAGCATTTATTATAGATTTTAAAATAGATTTTGCTTTTTCAAACTGCTCTGCATCAATTGCACTTTTAGCTTGATTAATATCTTGCGCACGACTTACTGAAACAGTAGCCAATAACGCAATACTTAAAACTTTAATTTTATTCATCTTTATTTAATTAATTTATTTTTTTCCTCCATTTGCTTGACCCCGAATTATGTTCAATTTCCTTGTTGGAATTTGAGCAGGCAATAAACCCGATTTCAAAACTATCCTTTGTCCAATATCCCCAGCTACAAAAGAAGCAAAACCCATGCCTAAACCAGAATATCCTTGACAATTTACTACATATAAATCACGTACTAGAGGATATGTCCCTTCTGCAAGATTATTTTGAGTAGGCCCATAAAACCCTTTTCCGTTTAAACCTTGAATGCTTAACACATTTGTCTTTTTTATAATCTCACTCATGGATGCATTCGGCTGAGACAACCAATTAACGCCTACAATTCCAATCATTCCATCATTTTCAGATACAAATTTTATAACTTCATTGTTGGTTTTAAAAGAAAAAATATCATTCTCCGGTAACTTACTAATTCCGACCAAATTATTCATATAATTAACCGTACTTGAATTAGGGTTATCAAACACCAATCCTTTTATCGATGAATTACGTTCTCCCTTCATAAACCCTATAACATCCTTTAAAGCTATGAGCGTGTCCTTGCTGTTTTTATTAGAAACAAATGCGATAGCATCAGTCGCAAATTTAGTTATTTTGGGAAATATTTTCCTTTGTTCGAAAATATTTAACTCTTTTTTAGTTAAATCTCTTGACAAAACAGCAATTTTAACCTTTTTATCAAACAAAGAATTCAAAACCTCAGATTCTGATTTTGAAATTAAATTAATCTTAGCATCATATTTACTTTCAAAAACCATTATTTCATCTTCAACTATTGGTGTAATGGTCTCATCAGCAAAAATAGTTGTTGTCCCTTTTAATATTGTTTCATCATTTGTTTTCGCATCATCCTTTTGCTTACAATTCACAAACAAAAAACAAATCGAAAAGAGAAATAAATATTTTACTTTGAATAACATAAATTATTCTTTATTAGAATTAATAAATCTAAAAAACCTGATAATAGAGTAGCTTATTAAAACAACCCCTAGAGCAATTCTGTAATTCATTTTGATATCAAACGGAAACTTGTCCCAAAATATTACCATTACTCCTAAAAAAAAGTAACTTAAAAAAACCAAAATGTTTATAATAAGAAGAAATCGCTCAATAAGCGATTTCTTCTTCATATTATTATATATATTTTTAAACATTACTCTGCAGATTGAATAGTAATAGGTAGAGAATATAAAACTCTCACTTTTTTACCATTTTGTTCTCCAGGTAGCCATTTAGGACATTTGTTCAAAACTCTAATAGCTTCTTTTCCAGTTCCGTAACCAATATCTCTAATAACTTTGATATCTGTTAACGATCCATCTTTTTCAACTACGAAAGTAACATATACTTTTCCTTTAAGACCTTCTTCCTCTGGTGCTTGATAGTTTTTACCAACGAAAGCATAAAACTTTTCAATTCCTCCAGGGAATTCAGGTTTTTGTTCGATACCTGCCAACGAGTGAACACTTGTATCTTCTTCAACAACCTCTGCTACAGGACCATTTCCAACTGGTTCAACAGATAATTCAGCATTTGGGTCACCTTTGATAGTTTCCGCTCCAACTTTTTTATCTTTAATATCTTCAATTTTTGGTGGCTCCTCAGTAACTTCTTCTGCCTTAGCAACAACTGGTTTCACAAATTTAACTTGATCAACTTTAGGAGGTGGCGGTGGCGGTGGTGGAAGCTCTTTTACATCTTCAACTTTCTTCTTCGGTGGCAACTTAACTGCTGTAATTTTTATATCATTATTTACATCATCTTCACTAGAATCTGGTAAATAACTCAAAATTAGCGGAGCACTGATAGCCAAAGCGAAAAGAAAACTACCAATCATAAGCGCCCTCATAGAAGTCTTACGATTCGTTTTTCTTAATTCGTAAGCACCATACAGTTTATTACGACCTTCGAAAACGATATCAATCCATTGATTTTTTATTAAATCTAATTTCATTTTTTATAATTATTAGGTTATTAAGAAAAAATAGATCGCTCTATTTTTTTCCTTCTAACAATTTTTGTTCTTCAGGAGAAAATTCATTTACGATAGCATAAGTACCTACTCCAACAATTGCCATTTCATCCAAGATATCAACTAAGTTACGATAAGTTGATTTTTTGCTTGGCTTAATGATTACAATCATTCCATCATTTGGTTTTCCTTTAGCTGTAGAATAATCTTTCACTATTTTACCTCTAGAAATCAATTCTTTACGAATTCCTTCTTTACCATAAGTAAAATCTTTAGGAGTTCCTCCAACAACTGGAGTAGCTAAAATCCCAACATATCTTACTAATTTACCATTTTCTCCAAGTAAAATCGTCATTGTACGATTCTCATCAACTTTTACGTCATTTTTAGGAGCATCATCTTTTTCCTTATCTGGCAACGTCAAATCCATGGATTGAGGTTTAGACAACGTAGTGGTAAGCATAAAGAATGTGATTAGCAAGAAAGCCAAATCCACCATGGCAGTTAAATCTACCTTTGAGTTTTGTTTTTTACTTCTTACTTTACCACCTTTTCCGCCTCCACCGTCGCCGGTATTTAATTCAGCCATTTTAGTGTGTCTTTTTTAATTAAAAATTCTTTCCTCTTAAACCAGTAACCAAATTAAAGCTATTGATTTTTTGATCTTGCAAAATATCCATTACTTGTTTGATTGCCGGATATTGCTCTTTCGCATCTCCTTTAATTGCAAATTGCAATTCTTTATCATTAACCTCAATATTTGCAATACGAGCATTGTAAATCCATTCTTTCAACTGGTTATCTAAAGAATCTTTAGGCACTCCAGTTTGACCTGCTTTGTTTCTATCTGACGCTTTCATATCCAAAATTTGTTTTAAATTTTGAATTGGAACACCAAAACTTTCCATTAAGGCAAATTTTTCTTTATCTTGATCAGAAAACGGTACACTATATTTTTGTCCCATTAACTCGAGTGTTCTTTTACGAACTTCTCTTCCTTTTAAATCAAAAAACACAGCTGTCTTTCCATTTACTTTACCAATTGTCAAAGTTGACAAATCAGATGAAGGTAATTTTGTTTGCACAGTAGACTGTGGAGTATCAACTGGTAATACTTCAGGTGTTTTAGCAGTGGCAGTCAAAATAAAGAACGTTAGCAAAAGAAACGCAACATCGCACATCGCCGTCATATCCGTTGATGTGGATTTTTTTTTCATTTTTATTTTAGCCATTATATATGTCTATTATTTTGATAAAATTTTATCAAAAATTAATTATTGTTTTAAACTACCTCTGAAATGTCTGTAAGTATTTACAATTGTAGTTCCAGCTTCGTCGATAGAGAATGTTAAATCATCAATTTTAGAAGTAAAGAAATTGTAAGCAACAATTGCAGAAATAGAAGTAGAGATACCTGTAGCCGTATTAATCAAAGCCTCAGAAATACCAACTGCAAGAGCAGCTTGATCTGGAGTTCCAGCAGTAGCCAAAGCACCAAACGCCTTAATCATCCCTGATACAGTTCCTAATAATCCTCCAAGTGTTCCTAAAGAAACCAAAGAAGAAATAATAGTCATATTTTTCTCTAACATTGGCATTTCAAGAGATGTAACCTCTTCAATTTCTTTATGTATAGTTTCAGAAGCTTCTTCACTGTTGAATCCTTCTTTTTTAACGTCTTGATATTTGATTAACGCAGATTTAATTGCATTTGCAACAGAACCTTGTTGTTTATCACATGTAACAATTGCTCCTTCAATATCACCAGATTTGATACTAGTTTGAACTGCTTTCATAAATTTATCTAAATTTCCTTTTCCAGCAGCTTTAGCGATAACGATAAATCTTTCAATAGAGAAAACAACAACCATTAATAACATACCTAATAATACAGGTACTATAAATCCTCCTTTATAAACTTGTCCTAATGTATTCAATGGATGACCTTTTTCAATATCTCCTCCTTCAAAATTCGTAGGATCCCCCATAACTTGAGACCAGATCAACCAACCTACAAATACACATGCTACAATAATAATCCCTGAAACCATTCCTCCTCCGTTTGAAGTGCTTTCTTTTTTAACTTTAACGTTTGCCATTTTTTTTAATTTTAAATATTTATTTTTTTAGTTTTTAATAAACTTGCATAGGAGCAAATTTAAATTTTTAGTTGAAATAAAAAAACTTTTTTTAAAGTAATCTTGTAAATTATTTTATTCTTAACACACAACATCTCTCATAATTAAGAAATTTATATGATAATATTCAATTTATCAGCCTTATCAATAAAAAAAATTAAGAATTTTAAGCCGCATCAATATTTTTATTCAAAAAAACAATTAACATAAAAAACAACATATTTTTATTGCATTCTTAATGAATTAAGAGTATTTTTTACAGTAAATCCTTAATTACCAGATTTTAAAAAAAATCAATAACTTGCAGTTGACTTTAATACACCAATACTATGAGCAAAAAAGATGATTTTATTCAGCACATAAAAGACGGCTATTTATCGAAAGGAGATAGCATTACATTGGGCGGAGCTATACTTGACGGAGAACCACTGGCTGATACCTTTGTAAAAATCCCTCTAAAAACATTAAATAGACATGGACTAATTGCTGGTGCTACCGGAACTGGTAAAACAAAAACGATTCAAGTTCTTTCAGAACAGCTTTCCTCTTTTGGGATTCCTGTTTTAATGATGGATATAAAAGGTGACTTTAGTGGTGTTGCTAAAGAGGGGGAAGAAAAAGATTTTATAAAAGAACGTCATGCTAAATTAAACATCCCCTACTCTCTTTCGAGTTTTCCTGTAGAACTAATGACTCTATCAAAACAAGATGGTGTTCGACTTCGTTCAACGGTCTCAGAATTTGGTCCCGTTTTATTTTCCAGAATATTAGATTTAAACGATACCCAGGCTGGAGTAGTTTCGATTATCTTTAAATATTGTGACGATAATAAAATGCCTTTATTGGATTTAAAAGATATAAAAAAGATAATTAACTACATTACTGACGAGGGTAAAGATGAAATTGAAGAAAGTTATGGTAAAATATCAACTTCGACCACAGGTACTATTTTAAGAAAAATAATCGAGCTTGAACAACAGGGTGCTGATTTGTTTTTTGGTGAACTGTCTTTTGAAATAGATGACCTTATGCGTCTTGATGAAAACGGAAAAGGATACATTAATATTATACGATTAACTGACATCCAAGACAAGCCTAAATTATTCTCGACTTTCATGCTAAGTTTATTAGCTGAAATATACCAGCAAATGCCTGAAAAGGGTGATGCCGATCAGCCCGAATTGGTTATTTTTATAGACGAAGCTCATTTAATATTCAATGAAGCCAGTAAAGCATTATTAGAACAAATAGAAAGCATTGTAAAACTGATTCGTTCAAAAGGGATTGGCATTTATTTTGTAACTCAAAATCCTATGGATATTCCAAGTGGTGTATTGGCGCAACTTGGATTAAAAATACAACATGCCTTAAGAGCTTTTACTGCTAATGACAGACAAGCTATAAAACAATCTGCTGATAACTATCCAACTTCCGAGTATTATAAAACGGATGAAGTATTAACCAGCTTAGGAATTGGCGAAGCATTAGTAACTGCCCTTAGTGAAAAAGGAATTCCAACACCCCTAGTTGCCACTATGATGCGAGCCCCAATGAGTCGAATGGATGTTCTGACCGAAAATGAGATCCAAGAAATCAATTCTAAATCTAAACTAGTAAAAAAATACGAAGAAGTTATCGATCGCGAAAGTGCTTATGAAATGCTCAATAAAAAAATCGAGTCAGCACAAGAGCAAGCTGTCGATACGCAAGAAAAAAAACAAAACAGTAATGAACCTAGTACAGCAAGTGTAGTTACTAAATCCGTTTTGAAAGTTGTAACAAGTGCTACCTTTATAAGAGGTGCCTTTGGAATATTATCTAAAATGTTCAAAAAATAAAAAACACCCCCAGCCTTTTCTTAAAAAAAAGAGAATAACTGGGGATGTTTTTAGAATCTCCACAAGCTGATTCAGCTAATTATTAAATTTTCAAAATATCTCTCTTATATGAAAAACACAATCAAAACAATTCTATTATTCTTTACATTATATATTACATTATATAGTTGCAGTCCAAAAACAGAAACCGCAAACTTGACTTACGTTAAACTACAAATCGTTAAAACCGAAAAAGATTTCGAGAAAACGGTTGCCGAAAAAGGTATAGCTGAAGGTTTTTATCAATTTGCCGACTCTAATGCAGTTATCAAAAGAGAGCGTGACACTTTAATAATAGGTAAAAAGAATATTAAAAATTATTATTTAAATCCGAGGTACCTAAACGCAACCGTAACTTGGTCTCCCGATGCTGTAACTATTTCTGATGGAGGAGACATGGCTTCTACCTATGGCAAATATGCTTGGACATCAAAAGATGTCTCTGGGAAAGAACAAATTTCTAAAGGAGTTTTTCATACTGTATGGAAAAAACAAAAAGATGGTTCTTGGAAATACATTTGGGATTAATACCACTAGTTCTTCTTAATTACCAAGTATAATAGAATTCAAGCACACAAAATCGCAACACTTTACACACCTCTGTTTTGTTTTCAACTTTAAAAACTTAAAATCTATTTACATTATTGGCGAGTAAAATAAAATCTCATCTGTTTTCAGAATTACTCATATCATTCTATCTAATTCAGATCATAAAAGACAGGCATACTTATAGTTACTAAACTTTTTAGTAATTTTAACAAGAATAAGTTTTATTTTAATTATTTTTACTAAAATAAATTAACATGAAACATATTTCAAAAGAAATCATTTCCCAAATGAGGAGGGTTGAAAAATTGAATTTAATTAATTCATGTACCGGATTTAAATCAGCCAATTTAATAGCTACTAAATCTATTGAAGGCGATACCAACATTACTGTTTTTAGTAATGTTACCTATTTAGGGAGCAGTCCATCATTGATAGGATTTGTTGTTCATCCAGCCTCTATTTCTACAGACACTTATAAATATATTATGGAAACCGGTTTTTTTACGGTTAACCATATTACTGTAGATATGATTACTGATGCTCATCATACTTCTATCAATTATAAAACCGAAATCTCTGAATTTGACAAAAGCAATCTAGAAGAAGAATATAAAGACGGTATTAATATTCCCTTTGTAAAAGGAAGTCCCGTACAACTTTATTGCAAATTTGTGAATGAATATACTATCAAAGAAAATAATACTATACATATTATAGCTTCTATTGAGCATGTCTTTTATGATGAAGACCTAGAACACAAAGATGGTTGGCTACAACTAGACAAAGGAAATATTGTCGCGTTGGATGGTGTTGATGGTTATTTTTCACCCAAACTAATAGATCGTTTTCAATATACCAACCAAGATATTCAAATGAAACACATCGACAAAGAAAAGAAATAAAAAACGGGAATAGTTGTAAATGCTATTCCCGTTTTTTTTATTTCTTTAATATTCCTGTTTTTAAAATCTGTCCGAAGTGAAACATATCTTCATATGACGTATACAAAGGAACAGGCGCTAATCTAATTACATTTGGTTCGCGCCAATCTGTAATTACACCATTTTTCATTAAATAATCAAATAAACTGCGTCCTTCTCCGTGAAGAAAAACGGATAATTGACATGCTCTTTCTGATGGATTTGTTGGAGTAATAATTTCAAATGAACCTTGAACTTCTTTGCTTATTTCGTTCAGGATAAACTCTAAATAAGAAGTGATTTTATTTCTCTTTTCAATTAATTGATCCATTCCAATTTCGTCAAACATTTCTACAGAAGCCAAATAAGGTGCTAATGAAAGTATTGGCAAATTACTTACTTGCCAACCTCCTGCTCCTTGAACAGGATCAAAAACGGGTTCCATCTTGAATCGGCGTTCTTTATTATGTCCCCACCAGCCAGCAAATCGAGGCAACTCTTTATTTTGGTGATGCTTTTCATGAACAAAACATCCCGAAGCATTTCCTGGTCCTGAGTTCATATATTTATAACTACACCATGCTGCAAAATCAACATTCCAATCGTGTAATTCTAATTTAATATTTCCGGCAGCGTGAGCCAAATCCCAACCAACATAAGCTCCTTGTTTGTGTCCCGCTTCGGTAATAGTTTTCATATCAAAAACCTGACCTGTGTAATAATTGACACCTCCAATTAAAACTAATGCCAACTCCTCCCCAATTTCTTCAATTTTTGCCAATACATCTTCCAATCGGATGTTATGTTCGCCTTCACGACGCTTGATTTCTACGATAGCATCTTCTGTTTTGTAGCCATGAAAATGTACTTGACTTTGAAACATATATTGATCGGAAGGAAATGCTTTTTCTTCGCAAATGATTTTGTAACGTTTTGCAGTTGGCTTATAAAATGAAACCATTAACAAATGAAGATTCACAGTTAATGTGTTCATTACGGTGATTTCAGATGGCAAAGCACCAACCAATTTACTTAATGGGTTAGCAAAACGTTCCTGATAATCCCACCATGGCTTTTCGGCATAAAAATGTCCCTCAACGGCAAGATTTGCCCAATCATTCATTACTTCATCAACATACTTTTTAGTTCTTTTGGGTTGCAATCCTAAAGAGTTACCTGTAAAATAAATTACCTTTTTGTCATTGACTTTTGGAAATATAAATTCTTCTTGGTATTTATGTAAATGATCTTGTGCATCGAGTTGCTGAGCAAATTCTAATGTGTTTTTGAAATCCATTTTTTCCGTGTTTTAAGGTCGTAAAAATAGAAAAAGAAAATAGAGAAAAAATAATTCTATTAAGAAAAAAGACTAATAAAGAGCATAAAAAGATAATTCCATAAAAATTCAATCTATTTAAACCTGTATTTTGAGTTTAAAGCAATCAGATTCTCGCAAAAAGGAATTGCGTTAGGGGTAGAAATGGAAAGTTTTGACATAAAACCATTTAGTAATACAGCAACGAGGAAGCGACCAACGGAAGCTCCCGCAGTGCTAGTATTACTTTGATTTTGGGTCAAAACTTGTAATGAATGACCCGTAATACGCCCAGATAAAAAAGATTGCAGATTTTAGAATGCAGATTTTAGAATTCCAAACGATGCGTTCTCGCTCAATTTGGTGCAAAAAAAAATCTCGTCATTGCTGACGAGATTTATATTTAGTTTTGAAATGTCTATTAGATAATTAACATTGCATCTCCGTAAGAGTAGAATTTGTATCCTTCTTTGATTGCTTCTTCATATGCTCTCTTCATTAAATCATGTCCGCAGAAAGCAGAAACCATCATTAACAAAGTTGATTTTGGAGTATGGAAGTTGGTAATCATACAAGTTGGAATAGCGAAATCATGAGGAGGAAAAACAAATTTATTCGTCCAACCATCATAAGGATTCAGTGTGTTTTGTGAAGAAACTGAACTCTCTACAGCACGCATAGATGTAGTTCCTACGGTACAGATTCTTTTTTTGGCAGCTTTGGCAGCATTTACAATATCACAAGCTTCTTGAGTGATTTTTAATTCTTCAGAATCCATTTTGTGCTTAGACAAATCTTCAACCTCTACTGGATTGAAAGTTCCTAAACCAACGTGAAGTGTTACTTCAGCAAATTTAACTCCTTTGATTTCTAATCTTTTCAACAAATGCTTAGAAAAGTGCAAACCTGCAGTTGGCGCAGCTACAGCTCCTTCTTCTTTTGCATAAATTGTTTGGTAACGCTCTGCATCTTCTGGAGTTACATCACGACTGATGTATTTAGGAATAGGAGTTTCTCCTAGTTCTGTTAATTTATTTCTGAATTCTTCATAAGATCCATCATAAAGAAAACGTAATGTTCTTCCGCGAGATGTAGTATTATCAATTACCTCAGCTACTAATGAATCATCATCTCCGAAGTATAATTTATTACCAATTCTGATTTTACGTGCTGGGTCTACTAAAACGTCCCAAAGTCTTTGTTCCGCGTTTAACTCTCTAAGTAAAAACACTTCGATTCTTGCTCCTGTTTTTTCTTTATTTCCGTATAAACGGGCTGGAAAAACTTTGGTATTATTCAAGATTAAAACATCACCATCATCAAAATAATCGATAACGTCCTTAAACATTTTGTGCTCTATTGTTTGTTTTTTACGGTCAATAACCATCAAACGAGACTCATCCCTATTTTCTGCTGGGTATTCTGCAAGAAGTTCTTTTGGTAAATTGAAGTTAAAGTGAGATAATTTCATGTTTTAAAATTTAGATTTTAGATTTTAGATTTCAGAACTGTTAATGCTCTAAAAAATAAATCGTTTGCAAATATACGATTGTGAGATAGGCGTTGTCAAGTGTTTGAGGGTTTATTTTTCATTAGATTCCTGATAGCTCTTAAAACTATAACCGACAAACAATGAAACTATTCAAAAACCTACGTAAATGACCACTTTTGTACAACGATAAAACCTAAACTTTTTAAATCATTCCAAAAATCAGGGTATGATTTTGATACTACATCCGCATTATTGATAACGATTGGCACTTTTAATCCTAATGGAGCGAAAGCCATTGCCATTCTATGATCATTATAAGTATCAATTCTTATTTCTTGATTAATATCTTTTGTTGCTATAAGTGTCAAGCTATCATTGGTCACCGAGATATTGGCTCCCAATTTTGTCAATTCAATTCGTAATGCTTCTAGCCTATCCGTTTCTTTTATCTTTAAAGTATGTAAACCCGTAAGATGACAACCAATTCCGAGTCCTAAGCAAGTAACGACAATAGTTTGTGCAATATCCGGAGTATTATTTAATTCTAAATTTAAATCCTTGTATTCAAAATCACTTTGTTTTGTCAAAGTAATTCTATTTCCCTCGAACTGTGATGTTACCCCCATTTGTTTATAAATCTCAACCAAAGCTGAATCTCCTTGTAAACTTGTTTCTTTATAACTTGTTAAAGAAACAGTAGCTGTTTCGGCCAGAGCTACTAAACTATAAAAATAAGATGCAGAACTCCAATCTGATTCTACTGTCATCACTTTAGTTTCTACTTCCTTCTTTGGATGTACTGTGATTACGTTTCCTTCAAAGCTAGTGGCTATGTTAAGATCATTCAACAACGCCAAAGTCATTTTGATATATGGAATAGAAGTTATTTCTCCAACTAAAGTCAGTTCGATACCATTCTCTAATTTTGGAGCTACCAATAACAATGCCGATATATACTGACTACTTACATTAGCAGGAATACTTACTTTGGAAGCAGTAATTTTTTGTCCCTTGATTCGAATTGGAGGGTAACCTTCTTCTTTTTCATAAGTAATCTGTGCCCCTAATTGTTGCAAAGCTTCTACCAATACTTTAATCGGACGTTCCTGCATTCTTGAAGAGCCGGTTAAAACTACTTCACGACCTTCACTTACCGCAAAATAAGCGGTTAGAAAACGCATTGCAGTTCCTGCATGATGAATATCTACAATTTCATCATTTCCTTTCAAGGCTTTTTGCATTACCTCACTATCATCTGAATTTGAAGTATTCTCTAAAATAATATTAGGAAATAACGCTTGAAGCAATAATAATCTATTGGTTTCGCTTTTGGAACCTGTAATTGCAATTTCAGCTTGTAAATTGTATTGGGAAGTCTGTGTCAGTAAATTCATTTAGGATGTATTGATGAGTCTTTTTTACAAATCTATTTTAAAAAAAGGATGTACCCAAGCTTTACGCTCACTTATAACATTATTTTAGTTTATCGTTGTTTTTGTGGCGGTCTTTATCTCGAACGGATTTCAAATCCATCTTTTTGTCAAAAGCAACTTGCAAATCAATCCCTGTTTGGTTTGCCAAACATAATACTACAAAAACAACATCAGCCAGTTCTTCTCCTAGATCTTTGTTTTTATCGCTTTCTTTCTCGGATTGTTCTCCATAACGACGGGCAATGATTCTGGCTACCTCACCAACTTCTTCGGTAAGCTGTGCCATATTTGTTAATTCGTTGAAATATCGAACACCGTGTTCTTTTATCCAAGTATCTACGTCTAGCTGGGCATTTTTTAGGTTCATGGTATATATTTTGTCACAAATATACTAAGACAAAAAGTGTTGTTATATTCTTTTAAGGCTATTTTCTCATTTTGTTTTTCATTTTTTTTGATAATACTCTTTCAAACCATCGTAAAATCAGTGGATAAAATCGCCGAATTTATTTCTTTTGTGATTGAGATTTGGACTTTGTTTCCTTCTGATAAAACATTCCCAATAAATACTAACAAAACATCCTACGTTTTGTCAGTTTGAAGTAACTCTATTATCATTTTATGCAATTCATTGGCTTCAAAAGGTTTGGACATATACTTATCTATTCCAATTGAAGTACATGCTTCAATAACTGGACTAGTTACTACAGCAGTTAATGCTATGATAGGAATATTTTTTTTCGTAACATCTTCCAAACTACGGATAGCTAATGTGGCTTCATACCCATTCATTTCAGGCATCATTAAATCCATTAGGATAATATCGAAACTTTCTTTTATAAGTGCTTCAACGGCTAATTTCCCATTATCAACAATTGTACAATCAAAATTAAATCTTTTTAGTACCGTTCGCACCAAAAGTTGATTGATACGATTGTCTTCTGCTACAAGCACTTTAATTTTTCCATCACTAACCGAAATTACCGATTGATCATTGTTAATAACTGGTTGTGAAACCGATGAATCAGAAGTATATTCTAAAAGAGGAATAGTTGTAGTGAATTTAGAGCCTAAACCAAGTTTACTTTTGACGTATATTTCACCGTTCATGATATTGATAATTTTCTTTGTTACGGCTAACCCTAATCCTGTACCGCCATATTTTCTACCAGTATCATTACTAACCTGGATAAAAGGGTTGAAAATGAAATTAATTTTGTCAGAAGGTATTCCTATCCCTGTATCCTTTACAGATATCTGAATAAAATGATATCCATTTTCTATTTTATCAACTCCTATTTTCAATCCTACCTTTCCCTTTGAATGATTAAATTTAATCGCATTACTAACTAAATTAAATAGTATTTGTGAGATCCTAATTGAATCCCCGATTAAACTTTTGGGAACATTTTTATCGATTGAAATATCAAAATCTATTTCTTTTTCAGTTATTTGAATTGAAAAAGTATTATAGATAAAATGCGTTACTTGCCTTAAATCAAACGGTTTTTCACTGAGTTTAATTTGTCCGGATTCAATTTTTAATAAGTCAAGAATATCATTTATGATAACCAGAAGGATATCTCCTGAGATTTTGATAGAATCTAATTGTTTTTTAGCCTCAGTATCTAAAGAAGTATTTTTCAATAATAGATTTGTAAATCCCAAAATCCCATTAAGAGGTGTGCGAATTTCATGACTCATATTTGACATGAATTCATCTTTCGCTCTTACCAATTGTTTAGAATGCTCCTTTTCTTCGACTAATTTTTTATTGATAATTTCCAACAAATTTCTGGAAACCATTACAGCTTTTAGCTCTTCAATATAGGTATTAAACCCCATGCAAAAAACATCTAATTCGTCTTGTTCCTCAGAAATTGGAAGTTGATGAAAAAAATCACCAGCAAAGCAGTTTGAAATATGATCAATGATAACATCGGTCCTATTCTTTTTGGATTCAATTTTTTTAGATAAAAAAAGTAATTCCCTATAGACATCATCTAAACTATCACCATCCGTGATTTGTTCATGAAATTCATCTCCATTGATTGAACGAACCAGAGCTAATATTTCTTTTAGTTTAGACATCTAATACTTTGTTTTTCTTTTAGCCAATCCAAATTATAGCATCTTTTTTCAGACGTAACCGTTTTGAAAGAAGTTTTTTTACTCAATTAAAAAAATCAACAATAAATTTTATTCTATAAAAAATTTACAATCGCGGCTAAAGCGAATAGTAATTCTTGTTTTATTAACGGTGATTTTATATCTATTGATTTATGCATGTCCATTTTTTTTCTTTAATTCGTTTAGCCAATTAACAGCATCATTTTTATTGGTAAAACCTTTTAAAGGAACAACAGGGTTTTTCAATGTCATAAACGTATTGAGAATAAATTTTGTAATATGGGAATTTAATAAAATTGCACATCCATATAATAGCTCTTGTCCATTTTTTTCGGCATAATCGCGAGCTGATTTATCATACGATTTAATGCCATTAAAATCATAGCACCAATATTGCTTCTTATCATCTGAAATTTGATGTCTTAAATCGATTATTTCTTTGATGTTTTCAAGTGTTCCATCTGTAAATTTTTTAAATTGAGAATATAAAATATCGTTTTCAAACCAAAATTTAATAAAATCATTTTCTAATTCTTCCATAATCATTATTTATATTGATTATACGTATCTTATTGTTATATATTCGAATATGACTCTATTAATTCTAAATTATAAGTTTCATCGACTTTCAAGAAAGCATATACTGGAATTGTTTCAGCTAGATATTTTTGTTTTTCAAAGTCTGCAGTTAACCCTAAATAAGTTTTTCTTTTATTAAGATCGTTTCCTCTTTTTACCATCTGAAACATGGTTTGTTTGTAAATATGATGGGTGTTTATATAATTGTAGTCTAAACCAACAATTAGTGGTGAGTAGTGATCATCTCCAATATATCCAAAAATAACTGCTATCAATTGATCATTCTCTTTCAAACGTATTTCAATGAATTCCCATTCTGCGTATTTGGAGAGAATATGAGGTAATTTTTTAGGGTATGAAAAAAAATTATACGAATAGTTCATGCTTTTAACATTCGAAAACAAATCAAAATAATGAGTTGCTTCCTCACCTGTTATTTTATTTTTAATTCTAACATCAAACTTATCAAGATGTCTAATAGCATATTGTTTAATATTATTTCTCTTCTTACTTGATTTTATCAATGCCAACAAATCTGTAGTTGTTTCCCATTTTGGATTTTTTATAATGTTAGTGTTTGGCATTTTTATTTTAGCATAACCCTCATCCTCTAAAATGGAATTCAAAATATCATCTTTATTGAAATCTCTGAAAATAACGGTCGAAGCTTCGATTTCTTTTTTTGTCTTTGAAACAAATTCAAATAATAAATTAACTGAATTTCTCCATTCAGAATGTTCAGCATTTAAGTAAATAAAATCGCCTTCTGAGAATAGCGACCCCATGGCTAATGTTTTTGAGCACAAATAAAAAGGGTCTGTTTTACGAACTTCTTCTATATTTTTAGATACATTTTCTTGAGATAACATATCATCTTTATAAATAGCTCCAGTAAAAAATGTTGCCAGTACTAATTCCCCTTTTTGGTCTTTAATTATAAGGTAGTGAAAACTCCAATTCTCTTCCAATTTTTCATTGTTAGAAAAAATCTCTTCCATGCATTGCATTCCCGAATGGCTTATATTCCCTCTATCCTTAAACATCTTATCCCAAATTTCCGGATCAATGTCGTGTATTGTAGTATACTCTTTAATAACTAAATTAGTAGCTGTGGCTGTGTAATTATTTATTCTATTTTTTTTGCTTTTTTCAATAGAACAACCAAATTCTTCATAAACTCGTTCAACAGTATCCCCCTCTTCTTCAATCGCTTTCGGGAAATGATACTCCATAGCATCTGCGAATAAGTCAATATCTTCTTTCGTATTATGTCGCGTTAAGGTAAATCGCAATCCTGATTTATCATTAGGGACAACTGGGAAAGTAGCTGTATTGACATAAATACCTTCTTCTAAAATACGATGAACAAAATTTCGGGTTACTTTATTTAAACCTCCACCAATAAAGTAAATTGGTGAATCTGGAGAGGAAATATTGGTCAGATTTTTTTCTACCAATCTTCTATTCATGTAATCCATTAATTCTCTTAATTCTGCTTGATATTTGTAAATATCACTTGATAGATGAATTTTAGCAGAAGCAATTGCCGCACCAACATTTGCAGGTGAAAGCGGGTGAGAATAGCTGAGAGGCCCTCCAAAAATATCTGTTTTTCGATACATTTCAGGGTCAGCAAATATTGCCGTGCCACCAACGCATCCAAAACCTTTAGCAAGCGTCGATATTAAAACAATGCGTTTGTTTACCCCTAACTGATTATAAATATGCCCAGATCCATTTTTACCTTCCCATCCCATTCCATGTGCGTCATCGAAGTATAAATTTAGTTTAGGATATTTATTGAGTAATTTTTTTAGGATGTTCGTATCTGGCAAATCACCATGCATAGAATAAACGCCATCTGCCATGTACCAAATCCGAGTGTACTTATTGTAATTTTCTTGGATCATTTCCTCTAACATTAGATAATCAGAATGGCGAACCATTTTTACTTCTGTACCTTGCAACTTCATGTTTTTACATGGAAATTGAACACTAAAATGAACCTGTTGATCCAGAATAATTAAATCATCTGGTTTAACAATAGTACTTATGACTGAAATATGCGCATTTGAAGTTGAAGTATAGCAGATCACTTTATTACCATCAAATATCTGTGACATTAATTCCTCTAACTCCTGAATGTAAGTGGGACGGATGAATGCTCTAGACATAGATAACTGCGTACCAAATTTCTTTGTCAATCGAATTGAATTGGCTATTAAATCCGGATGCGTTTCTAAACCCATATAGCCACAGGTTCCAAAATTGATGAGTTCTTTTCCTTTGATTGTAAATTTTGTTCCATCAAAGCGTCGTTCTTCGGAATTGATGTGCATGATGCCTTTTTCCTTCGCAGAAGTCCAAACGCTATCAACAACATCCAAGTAATTGTTGTGGTTAATTTTTGCCAAAATTTTAAGTATTAAATTAAAAACATACAATACGTTACTTCATGTAATGTATTTATTTAAACCATAAACTATGAAAAAAAAGAGAATCTATTTTTTACAAACAAATTCTATCAATCTGAAAAACAAGGGATTTACTCAAAAATACAAAATAAAATGTAAGAAACAACGACTATATTGTTTTTTTTAAAAAATTCAACCATGGGAAATCTTCAGTCATTTTTTAAAGTAATGTGCTGAGAAAACAATGAAATTGACTACACTATGAGTCGAGAAATATTAGTAATAAATCAATTTAATTCAAAAGAATTACGACAATGGCATTGTCTTTTTTAGATTATCGGCGATAATTTTGGGCATTTTTTAGGTTCAGGGTTGTATTCTTTTAAGCTAAATATCAAAAAACAATTGAATTTACTCTTTATTTTTACTATCTATATGTATAGTAACAGGACCGTCATTAATTAATAAAACTTTCATATCGGCACCAAAAATTCCGGTTTGTACTTTTTTATTGAAGTCTTTTTCTAAAGATTTTACAAAACTCTCGTACATCGGAATTGCAAATTCTGGTTTTGAAGCTTTTATATAAGACGGACGATTCCCTTTTTTTGTAGAAGCATGAAGTGTAAATTGACTGACTACTATTATATCACCATCGATATCCTGAACTGAGCAGTTCATTACATCATTTTCGTCTCCAAAAATCCTCATTTTTATGATTTTTCCAACAAGCCAGTCAATATCTTCTTGAGTATCGGAGTCTTCTACTCCTACCAAAACAAGTAGTCCTTTTTGAATAGCTGCTACTTTATTTTGGTCAACTGTAACTGACGCTTCTGAAACTCTTTGAACTATTACTCTCATTTTAAAATCTAATTATAACAAAAAGATGCACAGTGGTGCATCTCTACAGTATTGTCTTTTTTTATTTTTTTAAAATCATCCCTTTTGGAATTTTAAATTCATTCCAAAAATTATCCGAATTGGAATTTCTTTTCTACTCCCTAGTTTTATCGCTTGCCGCTCTATCCTCTCCATAAATATCTGTGCGATAGTTTTCATCATCTCCTTCCAATATTTTAAGATAGCTATTATAGCGTGACCATGCAATTTCATCTTTCTCTAATGCTGCTTTTATAGCACAATGTGGTTCTTCTTTATGCAAACAATTGTTGAATTTACATTGGTCTTTCAATTTGAAAAATTCCGGAAAATAACCGCTAATCTCTGTAGGTTCCATATCTACCATTCCAAAACCTTTAATTCCCGGAGTATCTATAATTTTAGCCCCAAAAGATAAATCATACATTTCTGCAAAAGTGGTAGTGTGCTGACCTTGCTTACTGGCTTCGGATATTGTTTTAGTTTTTAAATGTAAAGATGGCTCCATTGCATTTACCAACGTAGATTTTCCCACACCGGAATGTCCTGAGAACATACTTACTTTGTCCTTCATTAATTCCTTCAAGTCATCGACTCCTTTCTTCTCTGCAGCCGATACTCGCAAACATTTATATCCTATTTGCTGATACACATGTTGCATGTACAATTGTTCATCCAGAGTAACTTCGTCTAAAGTGTCTATTTTATTAAAAACAAGAATAGCTTCGATTCCGTAAGCTTCAGCTGTTACCAAAAAACGATCAATAAAATTAAATGTAGTTGGTGGATTATTTATAGTTACCAACAAAAAAACTCGATCTATATTAGACGCAATAATATGCATCTGATGTGATAAATTTACCGCCTTACGAACGATATAATTTTTCCTGTCGTGAATATTATTGATTGTTCCTGTAACTGTATCCGACGTTTGTTCTAGTTCATAATCTACTATATCACCAACTGCAATAGGATTGGTGCTTTTAATTCCTTTGATTCGAAATTTCCCTTTCATACGGCATTCTATAAAATCTCCTTGTTCTGATTTTACGGTATACCAACTTCCTGTAGATTTATAAACGATTCCTGTCATGCTGCAAAGGTAGTAATTTGTTTTAGGATTAAAAAAGGTTAGAAGTTAGGAGATTTAGTTTTCCTAAATCCGCAATTAACCATTTTTGGTTCTTTTTCATGACTAAAACATAAAAAGAAAAGTTTAGACTTTAGTTCTTAAACTAAACTTCTAAACTCTTCTAAACTTCTAAACTCTTTCTTATGAATTTAATATTTTTTCTTGATGACTAATACTTTCTTGGTGAATAGCCTTGAACATTTTAAGTACAAACTCTTCTGAAAGTCCTTTTTTCTCACCATCCAAAATCATTTTTCCTAAAATTTCGTTCCAACGATTGTTTTGTAACACCGCAACGTTTGCTTCTTTTTTCACTTGACCAATTTCTTCAGCCACTTTCATACGTTTTCCTAGCAATTCTAATAAAGTAGCATCAAGAACATCAATATTTGCTCTTAATTTTGACATTTTACTAGTAAATTCATCTGATACATCGTTTTGTTTTCTTACTTTCAAATCAATAAAAATTTGTTTCAACGCATCTGGTGTAACTTGTTGAGCGGCATCACTCCATGCATTATCCGGATCATGATGTGTTTCGATAATCATACCATCGTAATTTAAATCTAGTGCTTCTTGAGTTACTTCAAGTATCATATTACGATCACCTGTAATATGTGATGGATCTATAATCAAAGGCAAATCTGGGAATTTATTTTGCAATTCGATAGCAACCTGCCATTCAGGAATGTTTCTATATTTTGTTTTTTCATAAGTAGAAAAACCTCTGTGAATCACTCCTAATTTTTCTATACCTGCATTATATAAACGCTCTACTCCTCCTAACCATAAAGATAAATCTGGGTTTACTGGATTTTTGACCAAAACTATTTTTTTAGTTCCAGCTAAGGCATCTGCAATTTCTTGCATTGCAAAAGGATTAACTGTTGTTCTGGCTCCTATCCATAATACATCGATATCATTCTCTAAAGCTAGTTTTACGTGAGCGGCATTTGCTACTTCAGTTCCCATAAGTAATCCAGTTTCCTCTTTGGCTTTTTTCAACCATTTCAAGCCTATTTCGCCAACACCTTCAAATCCTCCCGGACGAGTTCTTGGTTTCCAGATTCCCGCTCTAAAAACACTTACGTCAGAATCTTTCAATTCATGAGCAATTTTCAAAACTTGTTCTTCTGTTTCTGCGCTACAAGGTCCTGCAATTACAAATGGATGAGTCAAATTGAATTCATTCAACCAATTTCTCATTTCTTTCTTATTTTCCATCTTTTCTAGTTTTTTTTAGTTTTTATTTATCTTAAAATATTATTTTATTTTTAGTGCATTTATTTGTTCTGATAGCTTTTGAAAATCAAGCAGATTTTAACTAATCAGTGTCTACTTTTTGCTATTCATTCCGTTTAATATCTCTTTTATTTTATTGACACTTTGCATTTCGCTGTAAATGGCATCGTAATCATCATTTTCCAAGAGTTCTTTAAACTTAGACAAATTGGCAATATATTCTTCCAATGTTCTAACTACCTGTTTTTTGTTTTGTTTAAAAATAGGGGTCCACATTGCTGGTGAACTTTTAGCCAAACGAACGGTACTTTCAAAACCGGAACCGGCCATATCAAAAATATCCTGCTCATCTTTTTCTTTATTGATTACTGTTTTACCAAGCATAAAAGAACTAATGTGTGACAAATGCGATACATATGCAATATGCTTATCATGAGATTTTGGATCCATATAGCGAATTCTCATTCCAATTGCTTTAAAAAGCCACAATGCTTTTTCTTGCAATTTGAAAGTAGTTTTTTCTACTTCGCAAATGATATTTGTTTTTCCTTGAAACAATCCTTTTATCGCTGCCGATGGCCCTGAAAACTCCGTTCCCGCAATAGGATGTGTCGCGATGAAATTTCTTCTTTTAGGATGATTTGCAACTACCTCACAAATGGGCACTTTAGTTGATCCTACATCAAAAACGATAGCTGTATTTGGAATTAGATCTAGCACTTTTGGTAAAAGGACAATAGTTGTATCAACAGGAACTGAAACTATCACAAAATCAGCATTGGCTACATCTTCAAAAACAGCAGCTTCATCGACAACTCCTAATGTTACTGCCTCTTGCAAATGATTTTCGTTATTGTCAATTCCAAAAATTCTTGCTTCAGGATATAGTGCTTTAGCATCTAATGCTATTGAGCCTCCTATTAATCCAATTCCTATTACGTATATATTCATTTTATTCAATTTCAATGTCAATTGCAAAAATCAATTACAATCTCAATTCTTAATACTAAAATCTATCTATTGCTTCTTGTACTTTTTCTTCTTTTACACAAAGTGCAAATCGAATGTATCCTTCTCCATTACTTCCAAAAATGGTACCTGGTGTTATAAAAATGTGCTTCTCGTATAATATTTTATCAATAAAATCCTCTGCAGATGTTATTCCTTCCGGCAATTTGGCCCAGACAAACAATCCAACACCTTCTTTATATACTTCGCAACCCAGTTTTTCTGCTAATTGCTCGGTTAGTACACGACGTTTTTTATAAACTTCATTCATCGAATCGAACCAGGATTGATCACTCTTCAACGCTTCTACAGCCCCTTTTTGGATTCCGTAAAACATCCCACTGTCCATGTTGCTTTTTACCTTAAGAACCGAATCAATTAGCTTTGCACTCCCCAAAACCATTCCTACTCTCCAGCCTGCCATATTGAAGGTTTTACTCAAAGAGTTCAATTCTATTGCAACATCTTTAGCTCCTTCTACTTGCAACAAACTCATCGGTTTATCATTCAAAACAAAACTATACGGGTTGTCATTGATTAATAATATATGATGTTCTTTGGCAAAAGCCACTAACTTTTCAAACAATTCTAAACTTCCTCTTGCTCCTGTAGGCATGTGTGGGTAGCCAATCCACATGATCTTCACTTTTGATAAATCTAATTTTTCTAAAGCTTCAAAATCAGGCTCCCAGTTATTATTTTCTTTCAAATCATAATAAACTGGCACGGCGCCCACCAAATTCGTTACCGAAGTGTAGGTAGGATAACCCGGATTAGGAATCAAAACTTGATCTCCTTCATTCAAGAAAGCCATAGAGATATGCATAATTCCCTCTTTGGATCCTATTAAAGGCAAAATTTCGGTATTGGGATCTAATGCTACCGAATAATTATTTAGATAAAAATCGGCCATACTTTTTCTAAGCTCCGGCAATCCTTGGTAACTTTGATACTGGTGTGCATTTTCGTCATGCATTGCCGAAACTACCGCGTCAATCACCGCTCGTGATGGTTTCAAGTCAGGACTTCCTATTCCCATATTGATAATTGGTTTCCCTTCTGAGGCCAATTGTCTCACTTCTCTCAACTTTGATGAGAAATAGTATTCTTCAATTATATCTAAACGTTTTGCTGTTGTAATCATGGCAATTTATTTTATGATTCCTACTTTGGAATTTATAATTTATGGTTTTGTGTTTTTATATTCTCCCAATACTTTGAAATATTCAGCCATAATGGCTAACAGTGTTTTGGACTTGGCGTAATCTTCATATTTCTCGAAAGTAACATCTACGAAAAAAGAATATTTCCAAGGAGTTTCTATTTTAGGTAACGATTGTATTTTGGTTAAATTCAATTTACAATCGCTCATCACATTTAGCACTGCTGCTAAACTTCCTCTCTTATGATCCAATTCAAATTTGATAGAAGCTCTATTAATTTCATCTTCATTTACAAACTCCTTCTCTTTTTTGATGATCACAAAACGAGTCATATTATTATTTATCGTTTGTATTTCCGGTGCCAAAATTTCTAAATCATACATTTCAGATGCTGCTTTACTGGCAATAGCTGCAATTCCTTTTAGCTGTTTTTCATGTATTCTTCTTGCAGTTTCAGCAGTGTCCTTATCTTCGACCAATTTTATATTGGGATATTTCTTTAAAAATTCCATACACTGTAACAAAGCCATTGGATGGGAATGAACCTCTAGAATATCTTCAATTTTTTGCCCTTTTAGTGCCATTAAATTTTGATGAATATCTAAATAATGCTCTCCTATTATGTGCAAATTGTTTTTGTCAATTAATGCGTAATTTGGAATAATCGGACCTGCTATAGAATTCTCTATTGCCATTACTGCTTGATCTGATTTTCCCGTTAGTAAGCTAGCAACAAGTTCCTCAAAAGACAGACATTCATCTACCTCTACATTTTGATAAAAATAGTCTTGTGCCACTTGATGGTGGAAAGATCCTTTAATTCCTTGTATTGCAATTTTTGTTCTCATTGGGTCAAAAAAAAATCCTGATTTTCATCAGGATTGTATATTAGTTTTATTTGTTTCTTGTTTTTCAAATAATCATAGCACAATCCCTCACTTCCTAAAGAAGAAATAAAAAGAGTTGCTAAAATAAAAACGGTTAGTAGACATTGTGCTGTTTGTTTTTTTCAATTATTTAATGCAAATGTATAACTTATTTCATACCAAGCAAATAAAAAATTTAATATTATATAACAAAAAAAGAATTCTTTGTGAAAGAGGTTTAAAATTAAATAATGATCAAAAACTCAGCAAAAAATTATTCAAAAATAAATATTTCACAAACATTGAACTACCCTATATCGAAAAACAAACTACATTTTAGAAAACTTCATCATCCTCGGACAATTCATTTACAAAATATCTCAAATCATTTCTATCATATTGAACCGGGTAATGATATTTATTAATAAAAATGGCAGGAGTAAATGTGATCTCATTTTCTTGATTCCATGCAAATTGTTCGTTGAGAATTTCATTTATTTTTAAATCTACAATTGAGCTTTCTTCCAACGGTTTTAATTTTTCCAAATTATTATCTTCAAACCAATTCTCCAAAGCACTCATAAAAGCCTTTTGTCCTTTTTCAAAATAAATACCCAGTAAACGCTGATGTAATGTTTTTGATGTATCATCTAGAAATGCTTCGTTATAATTAAATCTAACTTCTATAGAAATATCGTTACTATACCTTTCTAACAACGCTTCTATGTTTTGATGAGCCCCTTTACAATGCCCACAAAAAGGACTGGAAACCACTAAAACTTTTAGTTTTGCATCTGGATTTCCTAAAATAATTTCTCCCGAAGTAATTCTCTTATAATTTATCGTTTTACTAGATAACAAAGCCATTTTAAATAAAGAATAATTTCTCTTGAAACGGTTACCTGTTGCAATTTCAGATTTTTGTTCAGCACTTGTTTTTAGACTTTTTTTCACAAAAACAAACAGACAATAACAACTTGCTATAGAGAATAAATAATAAACTATCGATGCCACATTTATTGTCAAACTAAAATCATGAAAAACTGCCAAGCTTATTAATTCTAAATACAAAACAACTATAATAGCCAAACATATTGGACATCCTTTTTTGACTATAAAAAATTGCTGATATAAAGACCCCAAGCTTACAGGGAATGAAAACAACAACAAAATCATGGTTGTATTGTAGAAACTAGGCATTTGGTTTGACAGCGTCAAAAGTAGAAATGCCAGCAATTGAGCACTAAAGAAAACAATACTGCTATCACTAAAATTTATAAATTCTAAGAATTTCGCCTTTTTACCATTAATAACAGCATCACAATCCATTTTTGTGGTTAAAGTACAAACTGCTTCAGAAAATTTTGTTTTAACTCCCAATTCATGTGAAATGGCTTCTATAGAAAAATAAACTCCTACTAAAACCAGAATTAAAAACAGAGAAGATAACAACGAAAATCCAGTTACAAAAATTGTTGCCAAATAGCCTAAGCCTAATAGAATAAAAGGAAAAAGAGATTTGCTTTTTTGAATAGAAGGAACATCTTCATTCTCTTTCTCTACTACCAAAACAACATTTTGGAATAAATCTTTGAAAGTTTCATTTGCAACAATTCGCTCTTTCTTCCCATTTGTATATCGAAACGTATCTCCTATTCGCTCTATAAATGCAAAAAAAGAAGCTGCCTCACCATCTTGAAGCAATGCTATAAAACGATCCGGCATATGTACAATATCTTCTATATCTATTCTAGTTGCCAGATTAGGGATTTTAAAGAAACTAAAGGTATCACTAATCGCTAATAATGATGGCGAATCAGGATGCGATTGTATTTGAAAAGTAAATTCGTCTTTATCTATATAAATGTTTTCCTTTTTTAAATATTGAAAAAGGAAAGAGAAATTTTCAGTCATTTTGATTGTATATATTTAATCTTGCAAAAATTGATTGTAAATGATCAAACTCTTGTATGAAACAAGTACCTGGCTTTTTTTTAGTTTAACTACCTGAATACCAAATAGTATACAGATTATTATAATTATTACCTCACATTTAAAATTCTAATTTGACATGTTATGTAATAATAACAATAGAGCCAAGTATCTATAAAAGTACTTGGCTTTATTATTTTAACATTGTCCAGAACCTGGAGTTTTACATACTTTACATATAGTTGGTCCAGTCGGTCCCATACACAAACAATCTACCCAAACTCCTTGACAAGTACCTGGACCTGGAGGACCAGGGTAACCACCATTAATTGATTTCATCTCAATTCTATTTAACCCTTTATCAAGGTTAACCAATTTCAACTTTTTCATCTTTTTACTTTTTAGATGATTCATACTATTTTAAAACTCAAATCATTAAACATTATTCCTCTCAGAAAATTTCACGTGCACTTGAATACTGAAGAGAAATATATTTTGTGCGAAAATACAACTATAATGCAGTTAAAAATGAAAGAATATTACCTTGTTTTTTGCAAATATAAGCTACATTTCGCTTTAAAAATTAACACTATTACTCAGTTAAATACTACAAAGTTGATAGATTTACAGTGTATTAACAAAAAAACAAAAACACTATTCATTAATTTTAAGATTTAAAAACTAAATGCAGAAAAATTTTGAAACTTAAAATATTGCTTAAAAATCGATTTAAACATGTTTAATCAAAAATGAGAAATACTTTAAGGCATAAAATAATTCTGAAATCTTTATTAATTTAGCATTGACCTGATTTAGAAGTAAAACAAGATTTACATATAAATGGTTTACCTTCTGCACTCACACACAAACAATCTACCCAGACTCCTTTACAGATACCAGTATTGTTATTATTAGGATATGATCTGGCTCCACCTCCATTAACTTTTCTCATTTCGTTTCTATTTAAACCTTTACCAAGATTCACTAATTGCATTTTTTTCATACTATTTCTTTTTATTAAATAAATTAATTTAAAATTTACAGAATGCTTTATACTTCACTGACATTCTGTTTTACTCAGAATATGTCATCAGAAAACTTTTGCCAAAATTGCAAAGAAAAACAAGGAATAAAGCTTTTATTCCATTATAAAAAGGTTAAGCATTTGTAACCAATTGACTACTAAGTGTTTTTAAAAAGTAATCTTTTTTATACATTACAGATGTGAAAAATAATCAGAAGCTAACCTAAATACAGGCTAAATTAAGTATGATGGTCAATGAAGTTGTTTTTATCTAGGTATTAGTTTACTATCTAAGAAAGCTTCAATTTAAGCTATGGATAAAGCAGAAAAAAACAGCATATACAATTAGCAGATATGCTTTTATATCAAAAACATATTAAACAAGGATTCGCTCAATATAAAAAAACAAAGAAGCAAATTATTAACGACAAGAAGAGTTTAAAAAGAATACATAACTAATACAATTAGGTATTTGATTTATTCAAAAGCCATTTTTTGCCTTCAGAAATTCTAGCAACTACCATGGCACAGACCAAGTCTCCGTTAGCATTCAATAAAGTCGCGATTGGATCGACTAAAGTTCCTATAATCATTGCTGCCGGCAAGGCTTGTTCCATAGGAAAACCATAAACTGTTATAGCAAGAATTTCTCCAATATATCCTCCATTAGGAATACCTCCCTCAACAACTGACACAACTATAGTAATACTAATTGCTATTAATATAGTATATGGATCCGTAAGATCTTTTCCAAACATGGCAAAAATAACGGCGATTTTCACAATCGATGACATACTAGAACCATCTTTGTGCAAAGGAGCTCCAAGCGGAACTACCAGATTGCGAATGTGACTTGGAATATTCATTTGCTCTGCAGCCTCCAGATTGGCTGGAATGGTTGCGATACTACTGCAAGTCCCAACTGCTGTTAACGCTGGTGTGATATTGTTTTTCCAAAATATTTTGAATCCTTGACTTCCTCCTGCAAAAAAAGCATACAAACTAAAAAAAACAATGAAGTAAAAACTACAAACTGCATAATATAAAGCTAATGGTTTCGCATATGCACCAAACAATTGTGGTCCGAAGACCCCCACTTGATAAGCAAAATAAGCCCCTAGACCAATTGGTGCAGTTTTCATTATGAGATGCAATAATTTTTTCATTACATCATTACCCGAATCAAGAAATCTTGCAAAATCTTTCCCCTTTTCACCAGAGTGCAAGGTTGAAAAGCCTATCAAAAAGGAGAATAAGATGAGTGCCAACATATTCTTTCTGGATAATATCTCATAGAAATCATTGACCGTTACTAATTGTGTAATTTGAGAGCCTACACTGCTTTCTTCGATAGTTTCGAATGCTACTTTTGAAAGCACTATGTCTTGATGAACCGGAAAGAGCAAAACACCAATAATCATTATAATTGCAGAAATAATAACAGTTGTTAAAAACACCCCTATGACTATCCCAAAAAGTTTACCTAATTTTTCGGTTTGTTTTAAATTTGCAATTGAAGAAGAAATGGTAAAAAACACCAGTGGAATAATAGCTGTGAAAAGTAAATTAAGAAATATATCTCCTAACGGTTTTATAATTTCAACACCTTTACCAAAAACTAAACCTAAAATACTTCCAGCGAATATTCCGCCAAGGAGTAGCAGAATACTGCTATAATTTTTCAAGATACTGCTTGACTTTGTACTTTTCATCAGATTATAGTTTAATGTAAATATATAAATCTTAGTTTTAAAAATACTATTAAACAAAAAAAGCACTCGAAAACGAGTGCTTTTTCACATAATCAAATATGATTGAATATTAGAAGTTTTTAGAGATTCCAATACTTGCTTGTTTACCAAAAGTAAAAGCAAAAGTATTAGTAGCATCTGAAGCTCCATCATATTTTAATGAATCATAAGCCAATCCACCTATTGAGAAGTTAAGACAGAATCCTTTTTTCAAATCAACTCCAATAGCAGGAACAACTCCGATATAGAATCCATCAGCTTTTGATTCTAAAATAGCACCAGAAACTAAGTGATCTTTATACTTAGCAGTTTGCATTCCAACACCTAAATCGCCAAATATAGAAAAAACACCAGCAAGAGGTTGAGAATAACGCAAGAAAGCTCCTAATTTGAAAGTATTTTCAACATCCTTACTTGTAAATTTTTCACTAGTAACTGCTGTTTGAATACCTACAGTCATGTTATCAGAAAATTGGTAACCCACTTTAGGAGCAAATTCGAAATAATCAGCTTTTACATCACCAGTGTTTTTTGAATTATACCCAATATTCCCAGCTACTAATACTGATCCTTTTTGAGCGTTTGCGAAGCTTACGAAAGCCAATGCTGCAATAATAATTGCTTTTTTCATTTTGTAATTTTTTTAAATTAATACTCTGCCTTTTTCAAGAACTATGCCATTACTACTGTTTTTAGCAACTTTTTCACCTGAATAATCACATACAATTAACTCTTAAGTTGTTGCAAAAATGAAATTAACATGTCAGTCTTGTCATAAAACAATCTTTTCTATTTACTTTTGTGCCAAAAATAATGTCATGTCAATAGAGGTAAAAAACATATCAAAAAGTTATGGTGCACAAAAAGCACTAAACAACATTTCTTTTTCTATTAAAAAAGGCGAAATAGTAGGTTTTTTGGGACCTAACGGAGCTGGGAAATCGACTTTGATGAAAATATTGACCACCTACCTCCATGCTGATTCCGGTTCTGCATTAGTTAATGACTTTGACGTGAGTACTCAAGAAAAATCCGTGCAGCTTTCTATAGGATATTTGCCCGAACACAATCCGTTGTATTTGGATTTGTACGTGAGGGAATATCTGGCTTTTAATGCTGATGTCTACAAAGTAGAAAAATCCAGAATCGAAGAAGTGATTCAACTAACTGGTTTATCTGCCGAAAGTCATAAAAAAATAGGTCAATTATCCAAAGGGTATCGCCAACGTGTAGGGCTGGCCAATGCCTTATTGCACAATCCTGACGTCTTGATATTAGACGAACCTACGACTGGATTAGATCCTAATCAATTGGTAGAAATCAGAAACGTAATTAAAAACGTAGGGAAAGACAAAACGGTTTTCCTCTCTACGCACATTATGCAGGAAGTAGAGGCTATTTGTGACCGCGTAATTATTATTGATAAAGGACAAATAGTTGCTGATAAAAAACTGGATAATTTAATCTCTGTAGACAAAGAACAAGTAATTGAAGTAGAATTCGATTTGAAAGTTGAAGAAGAACTTATTGCACAAATTCCTCATATAAAATCGTTTAAAAACACTCAAGGAAAATCTTGGGAGCTAACCTTTGTTTCGGATAAAGATATGCGTCCGACTGTATTTGATTTTGCCTATGACAATGGATTGAAGACTTTACAACTCAACCAAAAGAATAAGAATTTAGAAGCAATGTTTAGGGAAATTACCAAATAGCTAATAGCATAAAAAAGGCTCTTTTAAATAATTAAAAGAGCCTTTTTGAAAAAACAAATTATCCCAAAACCATTTAAAATATTAATTCACACATCTACAAGGACTCTCTCTTCCATCAAAATCAAATCCAAGTGTTAGCATATGAGTTCCTGCATTATAATTCTGAAGTTCATTTAAACTGGCATTAAATGAATAAGCCACATAAAATTTATTCTGTTTTAAACCAAATAATGGTGCAATTGAATTAGGCTGAAAATTTTGGTCAGCTAACATTCTCAAACTCAATCCGGCCCAAATATAATTTTTACCAGTCATTTTTCGTATCTTAAAATTAAGATCGGCACTAGAACGTCCGTCACTCTCATAAATTTGATAAAAAACAGATGGCTCGAATTCTAAAGAAGTAAATCTACTTTTCAAAACAAATCCAGAATAGAAATAATAGTTTCTAATATTTGCCGGCTCGCTTAAAATTGCCGGTTTAATCTTTCTCTCTAATATATTTACGGCGTTAAAACTAAAGAAGAAACTTTCTAGGCGATATAAAAAACCCAAATCAAAATTAGAATTAATTTCATTGTAACTTTGAACAGTAGGGTCTGATGAATTAATATCAGAAATATCAATATTGAAATTGGTGAATTTATAAGACAAACCAAAAGACAAAAATTGATTGTTATATTCTGAAAGAGTTAAATGATGCGCATAACTTACTTGTCCTCCTTTTTGAGATGTATTTCGGTTTTTATCATTAAAAATTATTATTCCCATACCAGATTGGTCTGCAATTCGACCATCAAATGAAACCGATTGTGTTTGTGGAGCGTCCTTTACCCCAAGCCATTGTGTTTCTCCTGTAAAACGCAATTCATAAAATTCACCAATACCAGCATAAGCTGCCGAAATAACAAATGGGTTTTCTGTAAGATATTGGCTTGTTGCTGCCATTTTAAATTCCTGTCCATACATGACAACAGGAGCAATTATTATAAAAAATAGTGTTATTATTTTAATTTTCATTTTCTTAATTTATCTAAATAAAGTCATTCCTCCGACCAATTCTCTCTTATCATTATCATTGTTTGTTTTAATAACATACCAATAATCACCTGATGGCAATGGCTTGCCTTGATAAGTACCATCCCAACCTAATTCATTATTCCCTTTAAACTTGGCGATCAAACGTTGGTATCTATCATAAATAAGCACTTCAAGATTTGGATAATCTTCAATCCTTGTTGGATACCAATGATCATTTGTACCATCTCCTTCTGGAGAGAAAAATTTAGGGAATTCAATTCCTAAATAATCCAAATATTTACTTTGAGAAGTATAGCATCCTTTTGAATCTTTTACATAAATAGTATAATTACCTGAGGAATAAATCTTAATGATTGGATTAGAAGTATATTCATTTGCATTATTAAGACTGTACTCATAGGGTCCCATACCACCTGAAGGAACTATTTCAAATTGATTTGATCCTAAGTCTGTTATAGAAAAATCAGGCGTTTCTATATCCTGAATAACTTCAACAGTATCAGTTGAACTACATCCAGTCGCCGAATTTTCGACTTTTAAAGTATACGTTCCGATGGTGGTCACCGTAGGAGTCAATGTATTTGTTCCCATTACTATTTTGCCTCCTGTCCATGTGTAAACCATATCAGCCCCATTTGTAGATCCCGTCCCATCAAGTTTTACAACTGGAGACAAACAGGTAATAACTCCAGTATTACCAGCATCAGCTATAGGGAGTACAGTATTATTAGTTACCAAAACACTGTCAGATTGCTTACAGCCTAAAGCTGTATTAGTAACTGTCAAGGTATATGTTCCGGCTGCATTTACAGTTGGTGTCAATGTAGTAGCACCACTAACAATTGTACCTCCTGTCCATAAATAAGTATAACCTGTTGAACTTGATTCAACTCCATTTAAAGTCACTACAGATGATTTACAAGTAATTTCTTTATCATCACCTGCCTTAGCAATTGCATTTATTTCAGTCACTGTAATTTTGGCAGTAACTGGCTCGGTGCAAACCCCAGTTGGCGAAACTGTATAAATATATTCATTGGCATTGACATTACTTCTATTCCAAACACCACCTGTATCAGGTTTTCCGCCTAATTGTGCAAATAATTGTGCCTCTGTAGGTGTAGCTCCTGAACAAATTGTTAACACACCAGTAATTCCAGCGTTTGCCTTTGCTTGTGTCGTTACTGTTACTGTAGCTGTTGCATATGAGCTACATGGACTTTCTCCTTTTACTTTATAAGTATATATATTTCCAACATTTGTCCATTTCCCTCCTATATCTGGATGTCCTCCCAGCTGATCAAACAATTGTTTATCAGTAGGTCTGGTTCCAGAGCAAATTGTTAACACGCCGTTTACTCCAGCATTTGGTAAAGCTTGTGTTGTCACTATTACTTTAGCAGTAGCAAACAAAGTACATGGAGCCTTTGCGTATACCTTATAAGTATATTCGTTTCCAACATTTGTCCAAGTTCCTCCTGCATCTGGGTTATCTTTTAACTGGGCGAATAATTGCGCATTGGTTGGTGTAGTTCCTAAGCAAATTGTTAGCCTACTATCCGTACCAGCATTTGGTTTTGCCCTTACATAAACCGTCTTAGTATTTCTACTCATAGATAAATCACAAGTCCCGTTAGACACCTTAGTCAAGCGCAAAGTAGTATCCGAAATCGCTCCTATAATACTAACAATAGCTTTTCCATTTGGCTGTATTGTAATTGTCCCAGAAGCTGCTCCATCATATGTTACATTATCCCCAGGTGTCCCAGTTATGGTAAAAGTAATATCTTCTCCTGCACAAATTGGGCTATCAGAAGAACTAAGGAGTTGGGGAACATCTGGAAATGTTGAATTACCGGAAACTGTTACAGTAGCAGGTGTAGAATTACATCCTGATCCTTCTGCATTAGTAACCACTAATGTATAGGTTCCCGCAGCACTAACTACCGGATTCAATGTAGTTGCACCACTTGTAATTATACCACCTGTCGTTGTCCAATGATAAGTGATACCTACCCCTGTTGTTGAGCCAGTTCCGTCTAAAGTAACTGTTGGACTTGCACAACTAATACTAGGATTTATTGAAGTAATATTAGCTACAGGAATAGTACAAGGCGGTATTGGACTAGCCTGACATGTTTTTGTTTCTATTGCAAAACAAATACCAGTAGCTCCAGTAGGAGTAATAGAAATAGTTACATTATCTGATGCATTTAATGATGCTACTGAATAAGTTAACAGATTACCAATAGCTCCTATATTTTGTATTGGATTGCTATTTACTTGATAAGAAACCGTATAATTTGTAGCTCCAGAAACGGCACCCCAATTAAATGTTACGGAATTTTGTGTAGGTGTACCACATGAAATTACAGGTTTCAATAATGGATTTACTCTAATGGTATTAGTCTCTGTTAATGCATGATTACAAGTACCATCACTCACATTCGTTAAGTTCAAAGTTGCATCTGCAGTAACCCCATTAACAGTAACATCAACTGTCCCTCCAACACCTACTATTGCTGTACCTGATGCTGCTCCAGTGTAGGTTACGGTATTTCCTGCTTTTCCAGATATTTTGAAAACTGCATTATCCCCAGAACAAATTGGACTGCTTGAACTCAACGTTGCTCTTAGCTCTGTCACTTCTAGCCTTTTAGTTATTGGTGGCAGGGAACATCCATAAGACGTAATTTCCAAGGTATATTCTCCTGAGTCTGCAGATGTAACCGCAGCTATTGTATATGTTTTACTAGTAGAGACAACAGTCCCTGCGGGATTTATCCATTTGTAAGTAATACGTGAATCAGTATCCAAATACTTTTGCATGACTGGTAATAGATCTGCGTCTGCATCATAAGTCACACTAAACTCGGCCTTATCTCCTTCACAAAGCTTATCAGGCATTGTTTCTTTGTATTTAATATCATCAAAATCATCTACATTAAACAAAAACATCTGCACTCCCGATACACCAGCACCATATCCAACATTCCTAAATCCTATTTTTTGGGGTTTAGTACAATCTTGATCTACATATATAACATGTACTTTCCCTGGCTTTGTGTAACGAGTATCTGTTCTTCCTCCTTGAAATTGAGATTGAGTTTCTGGAACTGAAGCCCATGCACGAGAATCAATTAAAGTTCCATTATTTATAGGAATAGCTGGTTCCTCTCCTGCTAGTGGAGTTACAAAATTTTTCTGCTCTACAAACATTTTACCCAATACTGGTGTATCGTTGTTATTACGTACTCCAGCGTATATACCATCTTTACTTAAAAAACCATTTCCATGTAAACGATAGTATTTACCTTTAACTGTTTCTCCTCCTGTTTGAAATTCTATATTGTAAATATAAAGACCTGTGTCCTGAATTTTCCAAATGAATCTGTCTGCAGCAAGTCCAAAACCGAGATAATAATCTGCACTATTCACGACACCTCCTGTTATAGCGGGATCAGCCGAAGTCGTATATAACCCATGTCCATCTATACCTCTAGGAAAGCAAGGTGATGCAGGACTATTACCATTTGTATTTGGCGGTGTACATGGTCCTTGATTTGGTCCTCCATAACCACTATCATTATTTCTGAAATTTTGAGTATTGAATATTGTTCCAGTAGTATAATTTACAATATCAATCTTACCTGCCTGGTTATTAAGCTGATGAAACCATCTTTCAATTAAAGTCCCTCCAGAATATTTATCCCAAGACCACTCATTTCCTCCTGGTAAATTTTGTGTTTCGATCAAATGAATTCTATTGTCATGGGTCATGTATTGCCATCCACCAGTTCCTTCATAACTAAGCATGTGCACTTTTTTTCCTGGCACCACCTTACAATCTAATATTCTTTGCTTATCAATCCATTTTTCTGTTGGCTTTTCTTCTACTTTTGATAGTACTGTTTTACATATATCTACCATTAATGCTCGTGAAGTTGTCAAGGTATGATCTGCGTTCATCCTTCTATAATATTCTGCATTAAAGTTTTTAAAGAAATTATTATCCTCGACATACATTTTATAAAATGCCGCAGAACCTGTACCATAGCGTTCTAACTGCGCTCCAATTCCTTGATCACTTGACCAAAAATCAGTAGTTGTTAGTTGGGGATGATTCTGAAAATCATAATCCCAATCAAAGGCATATCCATCTTCGTGGCTCCAGTGCTTATTTAAATAACTTATTCCCGCCGGAAAATAATTAGGGTAAGCTGCTGCAAATTTGTCCATTACAATTTCTGCAACACAATCAGCCATTCCTTCTTCAAAACCACTTAGTGTATTATCATAATGCCACACATTACTACTAGACAGGCATACATTGTCACGCCAAGCATGAATCAATTCATGAACCATAAGGCGAGGTTGTGTCATTTTTCCCGAAGCATCTGCGGTAAATTGAGTAGTAATCCGGTTTGGCCCATTATAAAATGTATTTGTTCCAGCGGAATTTCCATCATTGATTACGTTTACTGTATATGCATGAGAAGAAGCCCCATATACTTGTTCTACTATAGGTATAACTTTACTATAAAAATCCATCATATTGGCTGACTCTCCTGCTGTAAATCCGCTTTTTCCATTGATCCCATAATTAGTCTCAACATTTACAGTCAAAGCATTTCCTGCAACACCTAAGTCTTGCCAAGTAAAATTTAAAGGACCAACCACTGTGTCAGTACCTCCATTAAAAAGATGAAAATAAAAGTTTTGTCCTTGTGCAAATGTCGTTCCTAAAGCTAATGCTGACAAACGCAACTCTTCATAACTATATCCTCCTGTTGATTTATCAGTTGAATTTAAGCCTTGCCCCCATTTTATATTCTGAGCATTAGTACCATTTGGAGTTGGATCTGTTCCAATCGAAAAACTGTCGAATCCACCAACAGGCCAATTTACAAAAGCACTATGAATACTTTCAACACTGCCTACATACCCAGTAGCTGCAATTCCTGCAGCACCAACTATTTTTGTTTTTCCCGGCTTCTTTGAACTAGGTGACATTGGTAATGGAGGTGGTACAACTGCTGGCTTACAACCAACTGGAACTGGAGAAATTGTTCTTGGATCTACTTGTGCAAAAACCGAACAGCTTAAAAAAATGAATAATATATATATTTTTTTCATTTGATGTGGTATTTATTGTTCTTTATCAGTATCGCGATAATTATCGAAAATAATTTGCAAATCATCATTGGTTATTCACCAATTATGAATCATGCTAATTCAATACTGCAGATATTATTTGTTCTTTTTTGGATTTTTTGTCGTTACTACTCATGTTCCTTTTTGGTTATAGAATCATGACTATTTCACTACAAAAATTGGTATATTATGTCGACAAAAAACGTATTTTATCGATTAAATAAAAGTATACCTTTAGACTTGAACCATTACGACTCAATATTAATCAATATTAATACTAAGTTAACATGTTCTTAATATTCTGACGTTTTAAAAAAAATAAATCATTAAATACTGATAAACATAGAGTTAAAAATATATCAATAAAAAAACTCGTTCCAAATAGGAACGAGTCTTTCTATCATTGTCTAATGTGCTGTCCTGAAATAACTTTTTTGTGTGTTGTTATTTCAGTATTAAATATTTATTTCCTTTTTTAATTTAAATTAAAAAGCCAAACAGGTTTATAAAACCTATTTGGCTCGAATTAAATAATAAACTTTCTTTATTAAGATTATTTCTTTCCTAATAAGATCAGGACTCTTAATGAGTTTTAAAAAACCTTACTGGCTATTTGTCGGATATTTTCAGATTTTCCCATAGAATAATAGTGCAATACTGGTACTCCGGCCGCTTTCAATTCTATTGATTGTTGTATAGCCCACTCGATACCCACTTCTCGGATTTCGGCATTATTTTTACATTTATCAACTGCATTTATTAAATCTTCGGGCAAATCGATTCGGAATATTTGAGGCAATATTTGCAAATGCCTTTGTATTGCAATAGGCTTTATTCCTGGAATAATAGGAACTGTAATTCCTATTTCTCTGGCTTTGGCTACAAACTCAAAATATTTAGCATTATCAAAAAACATTTGAGTAACTACATAATCAGCTCCTGCTTCTACTTTTTCTTTTAGCCTTTTTAAATCTGAAGTTAAAGAAGGAGATTCTAAATGTTTCTCTGGATAACCAGCTACACCAATACAAAAATCGGCCTTATTATCGACATCCATTACGTCGTGTAAATACTTTCCGCAATTCAATCGATTAATCTGACTAACCAAATCAACTGCAAAACTATTACCCCCAGCTTTCGGTACAAAAGATTGTTCATCCTTCATTGCATCGCCACGAAGTGCCATTACATTATTAATCCCCAGATAATGACAATCAACCAACATATACTCTGTTTCTTCTTTTGTAAATCCTCCGCAAAGCAAGTGTGGCACCGTATCTACATTATATTTATGCTTTATCGAAGCACAAATACCCAATGTTCCAGGACGCATTCTGGTTAGTTTCTTATCTAATAATCCGTTGCCTTTATCGATATAAATATACTCTTCACGTGAAGTTGTCACATCTATAAATGGAGGCTTAAACTCCATTAGCGGATCTATATTATCATATAACTCCTGAATACTTTTCCCTTTTTGTGGTGGTATAATTTCGAAAGAGAATAATGTTTCTCCTTTGGCATTTCCTATATGTTCTGTTACCTTCATTTTTATGTCTTAAAGTTTGAAAGTCGAAAGTCAAAAGTCCCTCTCTTTATGACTTTTGACTTTATGACTTTATGACTATTTTTTAATCTGCTATATTCGGATTCAACCATTTCATAGCCATATCGGTTGAAATGTTTCTTCTTTTAGCGTAATCAATAACCTGGTCTTCTTTTATTTTCCCGAGACCAAAATACTTGCTTTCCGGATTTCCAAAATAATATCCAGAAACCGATGACGCCGGCCACATTGCCATACTTTCTGTCAAGGTCACTCCGATTTCTTTCTCTACATTCAGTAATTTCCAGATCGTTGGTTTCTCCAAATGGTCTGGACAAGCCGGATAACCCGGTGCCGGGCGGATTCCTTTATAGTCTTCATCAATAAGCGCTTCTTTGCTTAAAACCTCATCTGCAGCATAACCCCAAATTTCTTTACGGATTTTTTCGTGTAAATATTCGGCAAAAGCTTCTGCAAATCGGTCAGCCAAAGCTTTGACCATAATCGAATTGTAATCGTCCAAATCCTTTTCGAATTCAGCCGCCCATTCATCTACGCCAAAACCGGTAGTTACACAAAATGCTCCCATATAATCTACTTTTCCACTCTCTTTTGGAGCAATAAAGTCTGACAATGCAATATTTGGAGCTCCTTTGGTTTTCTGTGACTGCTGTCTTAAAGTTAAGAATGTCTGTAATGGCTTTCCGTTTTCATCAGTCAATTCAATATCATCATCATTGACTTGGTTCGCAGGGAAAATTCCATAGATACCTTTTGCCTGTAATTTCTTTTCTCTCAAAATTACTTCCAACATTTTCTGAGCATCTGCATAAACAGAAGTCGCTTGCTCTCCCACTACTTCATCGGTTAAAATCGCTGGATATTTTCCGAACAATTCCCATGTTCTAAAAAATGGTGTCCAATCTATATACGGAACCAATACATCCAGATCTACTTCGATAGTTTGCTCTCCGATAACCTTTGGTTTTGTTGGCTCAAAATGCTTCCAATCCAATAGCAATTTATTTTTACGGGCTTGCTCGATAGTTAGGAAATTCTTGTCACGTGAACGGTTCAAAAATGTTTCTCTAAACGCATCATATTCTGCACGAATATCACTTGCATAAATTTTTCGATTGTGATCCAATAAATTTCCTGCCACAGTAACAGCTCTCGAAGCATCATTTACGTGAATCACTGTTTGTCTGTATTGCGGAGCAATTTTCACTGCTGTATGTGCACGTGAAGTAGTTGCACCACCAATCATTACAGGAATTTTAATATCTCTTTTATCTAATTCTTTCGCCAGATACACCATTTCATCCAATGACGGCGTGATTAATCCGCTCAATCCAATAATATCTACGTTGTGTTCTATAGCAGCTGCAATAATTTTTTCAGGAGGCACCATAACCCCTAAGTCTACAATCTCATAATTATTACAAGCCAATACCACTGAAACAATATTTTTACCAATATCATGTACATCGCCTTTTACGGTTGCCATTAGGATTTTACCATTCCCTTGTTTGTCTCCGGCTTGTTTACTGGCTTCAATAAATGGTAATAAGTAAGCTACCGCTTTTTTCATCACACGAGCCGATTTTACCACTTGTGGCAAAAACATTTTCCCGGAACCAAACAAATCTCCCACTACATTCATTCCTGCCATCAGGTTGATTTCGATCACTTCGATAGGTTTTGTGGCTGCCAATCGGGCTTCCTCAACATCAACTTCAATAAATTCATCTACTCCTTTTACCAAGGAATGTGTAATTCTTTCTTGAACAGTTCCCGATCTCCATTCTTGAACCACTTTCTCGTTGCTCTTTACATCTCCTTTTACATTTTCAGCAAAATCCAATAATCGTTCTGTAGCATCATCACGTCTGTCTAGAATTACATCTTCTACGTGCTCCAATAAATCTTTTGGAATCTCATCGTAAATAGAAAGCATCTCTGGATTTACAATTCCCATTGTCATTCCGTTCTTAATAGCATGGTACAAGAAAACTGAGTGCATCGCTTCTCTCACGACATCATTTCCTCTAAACGAAAACGAAACGTTGCTCACCCCACCACTAATGTGTGCGTGTGGTAAATTTTCTCGAACCCATTTGGTTCCTCTAAAGAAATCCAAAGCATTCAAACGGTGTTCCTCCATACCTGTCGCTACGGGGAATATATTCAAATCGAAAATGATATCCTGTGGAGGGAAATCTATCTTGTTTACCAAAATATCATACGAACGCTGGCAAATCTCAATTCTACGATCGTAATTATCTGCCTGTCCCACTTCATCAAAAGCCATTACAATTACAGCTGCTCCGTAACGCTTTATTAATTTGGCATGATGTATAAATGCTTCTTCTCCTTCTTTTAACGAAATCGAGTTTACTACACATTTTCCTTGTACAACTTTCAAACCAGCCTCAATGATTTCCCATTTTGAACTGTCAATCATAATTGGTACACGAGAAATATCTGGTTCGGCAGCAATCAAATTCAGGAATTTGGTCATAGCATAAGCGCCATCCAACATCCCCTCATCCATATTGATATCGATGATTTGAGCTCCTCCTTCTACTTGCTGTCTAGCAATATCGAGTGCTTCCTCATATTTTTCTTCCTTGATTAATCGAAGAAACTTTCTGGAACCTGTTACATTGGTTCTCTCCCCAACATTTACAAATACGCTATTTGGTGTAATGATTAAAGGCTCTAATCCTGATAATACCAGATTTCTTCTATCTTTATTGTGTACCATTTTTTTATTTTGAGTTACTAAGTTTCTAAGTTGCTTAGAATCTGAGTTTTTATTATTCTCGTCTACGATTAAAAACTGTAGACATATTTATTTTAATTATTAGACTACATCACAGCCGTCGAAACTCTCGGTTTATAATCCTTAGCTATATCTGCAATCAGCTTGATATGTTGAGGAGTTGTACCACAACAACCGCCTATAATGTTTATTAAATTATCGTCTAAATAACTTTTAATTTGTGCTTGCATTTCCTCTGGTGTTTCATCATACTCTCCGAAGGCGTTTGGCAATCCGGCATTAGGATGTGCTGAAACATTAAATGAAGTATGTTGAGACAAGGTTTGTAAATACGGTTTCAACAAATCGGCACCAAGTGCACAATTGAATCCTACACTCAATAATGGAATATGAGAAACTGAAATCAGGAACGCTTCTACCGTTTGTCCTGAAAGTGTTCTTCCGGAAGCATCTGTAATGGTTCCTGAAACCATAATTGGAATATCAATATTGCGTTCTTCTTTGACTTCTTCGATCGCAAAAAGTGCTGCTTTGGCATTTAATGTATCAAAAATTGTTTCTACCAAAAGTAAATCGCAACCTCCATCCATTAAGGCTTCAACTTGTTGTTTGTAAGCGATTCGTAAATCATCAAATGTTACTGCTCTGTATCCTGGATCATTTACATCTGGTGACATACTTGCCGTACGGTTTGTTGGACCTATTGAACCTGCAACAAAACGAGGTTGATTTGGATTTTTAGCCGTGAATTCATCAGCTACTTCACGGGCAATTTTTGCCGATTCGTAGTTTAATTCATAAACTAAATCCTCCAAATAATAATCTGCCATTCCTATGGTGGTCCCTGAGAAAGTGTTTGTTTCTACAATATCAGCTCCTGCCTCAAAATAAGCTGCGTGAACTTCTTTGATAGCTTGTGGCTGTGTTATGGACAACAAATCGTTGTTCCCTTTAAGCGGATGTGGAAAATCTTTGAATCGCTCCCCACGAAAATCTTCTTCAGAGAAATTATAGCGTTGCAGCATGGTTCCCATTGCTCCATCGAGTATGAGTATTCTCTTTTTTATTTCTTCTTGAATTCTTGACATATTTTTTATTTCTCGCAAAGACGCAAAGGCGCTAAGCTTTTATTATTAATTCCAAAAAAACAATGTTTTTGGCTCTTTAGCCCCGATGGAAGCGATATCCTTTTATTCTGGCGTTCAGAATAAAAGATATAGCGTACAGCGGGAACGTTAATGGCAAAAACGCGCCATTTATTCGCTCTAAAAAAAATATCGAAATGTTGTCAGGAAAAGTTTTGAAAAATACTAAGGATGTATTCTTTATGTTATCTATCCGCGCTATGCTTGGTAGAATGTAGCACCTTCTTTAAAAAAGTAAAGGGTTGCTAAGGTTTCATCGGGTCTTTTCCCTCCGCCTTTCGTGATAACTTTCAATAAAAAATAAGAACGGTGCAAAGTAAAGACATAACGCTAACAATTGCAAGTTTTTTTATAAGATTCTAAGGGGCTTAGTTACTAAGCCTCTAAGTTGAATACCTATTAATAAAAAAGCTCAAACTATATTTCAAGTTTGAGCTTTTCTATTTAAAAAAATCTTAGAAACTTAGTTTCCTAGAGATTTAGTATCTCTCAAACTAAACAATAGCTTTTACTACTGCTTTTGGAGCTTCTTTACGAGTTCCGTCGAATCCGTCAACTCCGGAAACGGTGGTGTACTTCATCACATATTTTTTACCTGGATTGATAATTTGGTATGCCGCTTGACACATTAATGTGGCTTCGTGGAATCCGCAAAGAATCAATTTTAGTTTTCCCGGATAAGTGTTTACGTCACCTATGGCGAAAATTCCAGGAATATTGGTTTGATAATCTAATGCATTGTTTACTTTGATGGCATTTTTTTCGATTTCTAATCCCCAGTGTCCGATTGGACCTAATTTTGGTGTTAATCCAAAAAGCGGAATAAAATAATCGCATTTGATGTTTTGGTGTGCTCCATCTTCATCAACATCTACAGACTCTAAATGCTCTGCTCCGTTTAATCCAACAACTTCACCTGGAGTAATCAATTTGATTTTTCCTGCTGATTTCAGTTCCTGTACTTTTTCTACTGAATCTAATGCTCCTCTAAATTCGTTTCTTCGGTGGATTAATGTTACCTCCGAAGCTACATTCGCCAAGAAGATACTCCAGTCTAATGCTGAATCTCCTCCTCCGGAAATTACAACTCTTTTGTCTCTGAATTTTTCTGGATTTTTGATAAAGTATTTCACTCCTTTATCTTCGTAGAACTCGATGTCTTCGATAAGTGGTTTTCTTGGTTCGAAACTTCCTAATCCCCCTGCAATAGCAATTACTGGTGCGTGGAATTTCTTTCCTTTATTAGACGTAACAATAAAGCTTCCATCTTCTTGTTTCTCGATAGTTTCTGCACGCTCTCCAAGAGTAAATCCAGGCTCAAACTGCTTGATTTGTTCCATTAAACCGTCTATCAAATCTCCTGCCAATACTTCTGGAAATCCAGGAATATCGTAGATTGGTTTCTTTGGATACAACTCTGACAATTGTCCTCCCGGTTGCGGTAAGGCATCCAAAATATGACATTTTAATTTTAATAATCCTGCTTCGAAAACTGCAAATAAACCTGTTGGTCCTGCTCCTATTATTAGTATGTCTGTTTTAACCATTTTTCTATTCTTTATATAATTATGCTAAAATTTGTATGCAAATGAACGAATGATTTTTATTAGTTTAAATGACATTTGTCACAAACCGTTTTTTCTTTTCCATTCGCTGTATTCTCTTTATTCTATTCTCAGTAAATTAATTTACTTTCTTAACCCCTCTGTGATTTCATTCATTTTTTGAACTTTCTCTTCAAAATTACCTTTCAGAGTCTTTCGGTATTCATTTAGGTTCTCAACCATTTTATTAATATCCTCCGGAATTACTTCTTCAAAAAACTCACGCAATCTTTTGGCTGTTGTTGGTGATTTTCCGTTGGTCGAAATAGCAATTTTCACGTTTCCTTTGGTTACAATTCCTCCCAAGTAATAATCGCATAAATCGGGCGTATCTGCAATATTACAAATCAAATAACGCTTTCGAGCTAGCTCATAAACTCTTTTATTGACTTTTAAATCATCTGTACAAGCAATAACCATATGTCTTTTTTTCAACATTTTTTTCTTGAACTTCGCTTGGGTCAATTTTACCGAAGGATGCTTTTCTACTAATGCTTCCAACTCAGGTATGAACTTTGGGGCCACAACCTCAACATTGGCATTGGGACTGGATTTCAACATAAACGACAACTTCTCTAAGCCTACATTTCCACCACCTACTATAAGTACATTGATGTTATGCAGTTTTAAAAAAATAGGATATAATTCGTTCCTTTCCATTGTTGTTCATTAATTTTCTTAATTGAAATCTTCCCGAGCTATCAAAGCTACAATTAATTATCGCTTCTAAGGTGTTTTATTGCTTTATGAAATAATTTCCCTTGATAAAAATTCTTCGTAAAATCCTTTTAATTTATTGCTTTCCTTGACCACTTCTCCAATTACGATAATTGCCGGTGAACTTAATTTGTTTTTGGCAACCACTTCTTGGATTGTATCAATTGTTCCCACTCCTATTTTTTCATTTGGTGTTGTACCGTTTTGAATAATTGCCACCGGAGTTTCCCCTTTAGACTCCTTTTGAAATAATGTCACAATTTGTGATAACTTACTCATTCCCATCAAAATCACCACTGTTGCTGATGATTGTGCTGCGAGTACAATATCATTAGACAATTTTCTACTTGAAGTCGTTCCTGTAATTACCCAAAAACTTTCTGAAGTTCCTCTTTTGGTTAATGAAATTCCCTGATAAGCAGGAACTGCAATCGCCGATGAAATTCCGGGTACTACAAATGTAGGAATTCCAAAACTTTCTATGTACTCTATTTCTTCGCTACCTCTGCCAAAAATAAACGGATCTCCTCCTTTTAGTCTAACCACATGTCCATAAGTAAGCGCATTATCTACAATCAATTGATTAATTTGATCTTGCGAATATTCATGGCGACCCACTCTTTTCCCCACAAATATTTTTATGGCATCTTGAGGAGCGTGATTCATTATTTCTTCATTTGCCAAAGCATCGTACAAAACCACGTTCGCTTCAGCAAGTGCTTTTACTCCTTTTAGGGTAAGCAAATCTGGATCGCCAGGTCCGGCGCCTACTAAAGTTACTTTGGGTTCTATCATTTTTTTATGCATTAGCTAAATCATTTGCTCTGTATTCTTCTATTTTTCCAAAGAAGGTTACAGCATCTTGTATATATTTTTGTGCAAACACCTCAGATGGTTCATTCGCTTTGATTTGATAAACCAAATCTTTGAATGCTGAACCTAACTCTATTTTTTTGCTCTCAATGAAAACGGTATCAAATAAATCGATAATTCCTGCGTGGTGATTTGTTTTTTCTTTTTCTGCCAATAATAAGGCTTTGGCTCCATTTACAAATCCGGCATAAGCCAAATAAATTGCATCTGCCCATTTTTTATCATCAAAAGCTTCTTGAGCAAAAGTTAATTTATCTTTAGCTTCAAATAACAATGTAGCCACTAAGTCAATTACAACACCGGCACACTCTCCAACTCCAACTGCTTTTACGTAGTTGTCGGCATTTCCCCAATCTACAAAATCAGCTTCGGTCAAATTAGTCACATCTGCCAATGGTTTCAAAAACTCATAGAAATATTTTTCTCCTTTGGAATCGTAATAATTCAAGAATGATTCTCCGTTTGCATTAGCTTCAAAATCATTTAAGATTAATCGTAAAGCTTCCGGTCCTCTTCGGCTTGGAATTTTGATTACTTTATCAGAAAAACGTCCTTCTCCATTTCCTAAATTTCCACCACCTAATAATACCTGAAGTGCTGGAGCTACTAGTTTCCCTGCATTAATAGACATTCCTTGGAAACCTATTTCTGCCATATTGTGTTGTCCACAAGCATTCATACATCCGCTAATTTTTATAGCGATTTCCTGATTGTTGCTGTATTGTGGATATTCTGTTGCAAAAACTCTTTCTAATTCAGTAGCTATTCCTGTACTGCTTGCAATTCCTAAATTACAAGTATCTGTTCCTGGACAAGCGGTAATATCTGCAACGGTATTGTATCCTAATGTCACAAAATCCAACTTAGCTAATTCCTGATAGAAAAAAGGAAGATTTTCTTCTTTAATATTACGGATAAGAATATTTTGTCTCAATGTGAAACGCAATTCATTCGCTCCATAATTTTTGATTAAATCTGCCAATAATCTTGCTTTGTCTATATAAAAATCTCCTAGAGAAACCTTAATACCAATAGCAACGTATCCTGCTTGTTTTTGTGCAATTACATTTGATTTCTTCCAAGCTTCAAAAGCGGCAGTATCATCAATTGTTACTTTTGGAACTTCTAATAATGGGCTTGCAATTGCTCCATCAAAAGCAGTCGTATCAATTTCAACAGTTTGAAATGACAACGCTTTTTTCTCTTCTTCTACCAATCTCAAAAACTCGTCTCTTCCCAAATCTTTGATTAAGAATTTCATACGTGCTTTCAAACGTTTGGCTCTTTCTCCATAACGATCAAAGATTCTTAAAACTCCTTCTGTTGTTGGTATAATTTGATTTACCGGAATAAATTCAGAAAGCAATTCGGCGTGGCTCGGTTGTGATCCTAATCCTCCACCAAGCATTACTTTGAATCCTCTTTCACCATTTACCACTTTTGGAATAAATCCTAAATCGTGTAAATAACTCAAAGCCGTATCTTTATCTGATGAAGAAAATGACATCTTGAATTTACGTCCCATTTCCTGACATACTGGGTTTCTCAAGAAAAATTGAAACAAAGCATGTGCATAAGGCGACACATCAAAAGGTTCGTCTACATCTATTCCTGCTGTTTCACTAGCCGTAATATTTCTCACGGTATTTCCACAAGCTTCTCTCAATGTAACATCGTCTTTTTCTAATTCAGCCCAAAGCTCAGGTGTTCTGTCTAAACTTACATAGTGAATCTGAATATCCTGACGCGTAGTAATGTGCAAACGTCCGGTTGAATATTCTTCAGAAACTTTACAAATACGGTGTAATTGTTCACTTGTTACTTTACCAAAAGGCAGTTTGATACGAATCATTTGAACGCCTTCCTGACGCTGACCATATACTCCTCTTGCTAAACGAAGACTACGAAAACGTTCGTCATCAATTTTTCCGTCACGGAATAAAGCAATTTTTCTTTCTAAATCGATAATGTCTTTTTGGACGATCGGATCTTCTATTTCGGTTCTAAAACTTTGCATATTTTTTAGTTTATGGTTGTTTGTTAATGGTTAATGGTTTTTAGTTCTGTATCATAACTATCAACTAAAACCCTTCAACTTTCAACTATTTTATAAATCCAACTCCTGCTGTTGCGTTCGTTGCTGCATCAATTAAAATGAATGCTCCATTTGATTTGTTATCATTGTAAGCATCAAAATAAATGGCTTTGCTTAATTTTATGGTTACTTCTCCAATTTCATTGATTGCTAATTGAGTGGCTGGTGTTGTTCCAGAGTAATCAGTAGCGATTACATTTTTCACACTGTCAATTTTAGCCAAAACTCTATTGGTATTGTGTTGTACAAAATATTTTGCTCCTGCCACTAATTTTTTACTGTCCATCCAACAAACCGTTGTTGTAATGTCTTTTTCAATTCTAGGAAGCTCATCCGATTTTACAATCATATCACCTCTCGTTACATTGATATCATTTTCTAATTCGATAGTGATTGAAGAACCAGCTGTAGCTTCATCAAACTGTTGGTCAAAAAAGTGAATATTCGTCACTTTTGATTCTGTCAAAGAAGGAAGTACCGTAACTGCATCTCCTACTTTTATATTATTACCGTATAATTTTCCGGCATATCCTCTAAAATCATGATATTCCTCAGTTTTAGGTCTAATTACTGTTTGAACTGGGAAACGTGCTTTTCCGTTTTCGTAAATATCTTTTGGTTCCAAGCCTTCTAAATGTTCCAAAACTGTTTGTCCTGTATACCAAGGCATGTTCTCTGATTTATCTGCCACATTCCCTCCATTGATGGCGCTTAACGGAATATAACTTACGTTTTGTTCTTTGTAGGCACTTTTTGCATTTAATGCTTGAAAATCAGCTTTGATTTTATTAAAAACTTCTTCTGAATAATCTACTAAGTCCATTTTGTTTATAGCAACGATTACATCTTTTACTCTCAATAAATTATTGATGAAAAAGTGACGGTACGTTTGCTCAATTACTCCTTTACGCGCATCAATCAAAATGATAGATACTTGTGAAGTCGATGCTCCGGTTACCATGTTACGAGTATACTCCACATGACCTGGAGTATCGGCGATGATGTAACTTTTTTTCTCTGTAGAAAAATAAATATGCGCTACATCTATTGTAATTCCTTGTTCTCTTTCGGCAACCAAACCGTCAGTAGCCAAAGAAAAATCTAGATAATCGTATCCTTTTTGCTTACTGCTTTTTTCTATTGCTTCAATCTTATCTGTTGTCAATGATTGGGTATCGTATAATAATCTTCCGATTAAAGTACTTTTTCCATCATCTACGCTTCCTGCTGTTGCTATTTTTAAAACTTCCATTTTTTTTATAAGTTATTGGTTGTTGGCTATTGGTTGTTGGTTTTCAAACTATCAACTAAAACCATCAAAATATTAAAACTACTCTTCATGAAATTGGCTCTGATTTCATCATTGAACTATCAACTAAAAACCATCAACCAACAACATTTTTCTAAAAGTATCCTTGTTGTTTTCTTTTTTCCATAGCAGCCTCAGAACGTTTATCATCAATTCTGGCTCCTCTTTCAGAGATGGTAGAAGAACGAATCTCTCCAACTACTTCTTGAATGGTTGCTGCATAAGATTCAACAGCAGCTGTACAACTCATATCCCCAACAGTTCTAAAACGAACAACTCTTTCCTCTACTTCTTCGTCTTCTTCTTGATATACAAAAGGTGAGTGCGACCAAATTAAACCGTCTCTCAAGAAAACTTTACGTTTGTGTGAAAAGTAAATTGATGGAATTTCGATTTGTTCTTGTTCTATGTAACTCCAAACATCTAACTCTGTCCAGTTTGAAATTGGAAAAACACGTACGTTTTGTCCATTTTCAATTTTTCCGTTCAAAAGATCGAACAATTCAGGACGTTGATTTTTTTCATCCCATTGACCAAAATCATCACGAACCGAGAAAATACGTTCTTTGGCTCTTGCTTTTTCCTCGTCTCTACGAGCACCTCCAATACAAGCGTCAAACTTAAATTCTTCGATAGCATCCAATAATGTAGTTGTCTGCAAGCTGTTTCTACTTGAATATTTCCCAGACTCTTCTACTACTTTCCCTTCATCAATAGCGTCTTGTACATTACGAACGATTAATTCTAATCCTAACTCAGCTACCAATTTGTCTCTAAACTCAATCGTTTCTGGAAAATTATGCCCTGTATCTACGTGTAACAACGGAAAAGGAATTTTAGCCGGAAAAAAGGCTTTTTGTGCCAAACGCACCAATGTGATCGAATCTTTACCGCCTGAGAAAAGCAAAACGGGTTTGTCAAATTGAGAAATTACTTCTCTGAATATGTAAATTGCTTCGCTTTCTAAAGCATTTGTTTTTAATATTGAACTCATTTTTTTTATTTAAAGATTAAATGATTTAAAAAATTTAAAAATTCCAATAATCATTTATAATTTATAATTCCTAATTTAAAATCACTTCTGGTGTAAGCCACATTCTTTATGACTGGATTCCCATGACCATCTTCCTGCTCTGATATCTTCTCCTTCTACAATGGCTCTTGTACAAGGCGCACAACCTATACTTACAAATCCTTTTTTGTGTAAAGCATTTTGTGGCACATTATTATCATCAATATATTTTTGAACTTCTTCCAAACTCCATTTTAGCAATGGGTTGAATTTTATAATATTAAAATGAGCATCGTATTCAAAGACAGCCAAATTATTTCTGTTTTCCGATTGTTCGGCACGCAATCCTGTAATCCAGATTTCGTTTCCTTTTAGAGCTTTGGTTAACGGCACTACTTTTCGAATAAAACAACATTCTTTTCTATTCTCCACTGATTCATAGAAACTGTTTGGCCCTTTTTTATTCAATAAATTTTCTACATCACTAGCTTCTGGAAAATAAGTTTGAATTGCTACTTTGTACTTCTTTACTGTTCTATGAAAAACATCATACGTTTCTTGAAACAATCTGCCGGTATCTAATGTAAAAATGTTGATTGGCAAATCATTTTTAGCAATCAAAGCTGTTATAACCTGATCTTCCTGTCCAAATGAAGTAGAAAAAACCACTTTCCCTTTGTATTCATTAGCTAAAAAAGCCAATGTTTCCTCAATCGAGAAACCTGCCGTTTTTTCTAATAAAGTATTTACTGTCTCTGTGCTCATTTTATTCTTCCTTTTAGTTTTAAATCCATTACCCTATCGGCTTACTAGATTATGATGCAAAAGTAATACTTTTTTTTAAATTGAAAATTATTTTTTTAAAAAAATTAATAGATTAAAATGCAATATCTGCAAGTGAGTTACTTTCTAAAACCTTGAGGGTATTATCTCTAACCTCTGTCATTAAGCGTCGTGCTGCGCAGGTAGTCTCGTCATCACAATCATCACACTTTTCATAAAAATTGTGACTCGCACATGGAAGCAAAGCTATAGGTCCTTCAAGTATACGGTATACTTTGGCCATACTGATATCTTTTGGGTCTTTTATCAGATAGTAACCACCGCCTTTCCCTTTTTTTGCTCCAAGAAAACCGGAGTTTCTAAGCAATAACAAAATACTTTCCAAAAACTTAATTGAAATATGCTCATTTTTGGCAATTTCAGCAATTTGGACAGGGTTATTATTTTCTTGGCGTGCCAAAAAAGTCAGTGCCTTTATTCCGTATTTTGTTTTCTTTGAAAGCATTATGATCTAAGATTGCGAATTAACGATTGTAGATTTTTGGTTTATATCCTATTACGAAGCTACAAACTTTATCCTTTTGTAAGTCAATAGTCTTAAATTATTTTAAAACAAATGATGATTAACAATCTTGCTAGATTGAAAATCTGCAATCTAAAATCGTTAATCATCATTCAAAAATCAAAATCTCTAAGAAAGCGCTTGCTCTAAATCGGCAATTACATCTTCTACGGTTTCCAATCCTACGGATACACGTACCAAACCATCTGTAATACTCACAGCCAAACGTTCCTCAACAGTCAATTTACTGTGTGTTGTAGAGGCTGGATGCGTAACTATTGTTCTCGTATCTCCTAAATTTGGCGATAACGAACATAATTTTATTTTATCCAAAAAGGCTCTTCCTGCTTCGATTCCGCCTTTGATTTCAAAAGCAACAATGTTTCCTCCCAATTTCATTTGCTTTTTGGCTATTTCGTATTGTGGATGCGATTTCAGGAATGGATATTTAACACTGTTCACGCTTGGATGGCTTTCCAAAAACGCTGCTACTTTTAACGCATTCTCACAATGTCTTTCAACACGAATTGCCAATGTTTCTAAGCTTTTCGATAATACCCATGCATTAAACGGTGACAATGAAGGTCCTGTAAGCCTAGAAAACAGATAAATATCTTTTATCAAATCAGCATTTCCAACTGTGATTCCTCCTAATACTCTTCCTTGACCATCAATCAATTTAGTAGCTGAATGCACTACCAAATGCGCTCCCCATTTTATTGGTTGTTGAATATACGGAGTAGCAAAACAGTTATCGATAATCAGAATCAGATTATGCTTTTTGGCAATAGCTCCCAAAAGTTCCAAGTCTATAATATCTACTGCTGGATTGGTTGGTGATTCAGCAAAAAGTATCTTAGTATTCGGTTTTATATAACTCTCAATAGTCTCCGGTTTAGTAAGATCAAAATATGATGTTTCAATATTCCACTTCGGAAAATAATTCATAAACAAGGAATGTGTTGCTCCAAAAACACTACTGGCAGAAACAATATGATCTCCTGATTTCAGCAAAGCTGCAAAAGTAGAATATACTGCCGCCATACCCGATGCAAATGCAAAACCAGCCTCTGCTCCTTCCATTTTACAAACTTTATCTACAAATTCGTTGTTATTTGGATTACTGTATCGGCTATAAATATTGCGATCTTTCTCTTCTGCAAAAGAAGCACGCATATCTTCAGCATCTTCAAATACAAAACTAGATGTTAAGTACAAAGGCACTGAATGCTCCAAAAATTGTGTTCTTTCTAATTGATTACGGATGGCCTGTGTTTCAAAACCACATTCTTGTTCGTTCATTGTTTTATTGTTTGTTGTTTTTTGTTTATGGTAGTCCCTTAGATTTTTGCTAATTCCTCTCCGTTTAGAACTACTTTGTAATGTATCGTTGCGGTTGGTTCCAATGTTTTTGAAACTGAACAGTATTTCTCAAAAGAAAGTTGTGCTGCTCTTGCCGCTTTTTCTCCGTTGATTGGGCCTTCCAAATAAAATACTACATGAATATCTTTGAATGGTTTCGCCTCATCTACCTGTACTCGTTCACCTTCAACCTCTGCTTTGAAAGAGGTGATTTCCTGACGTTGTTTCTTTAGAATCGAAATCATGTCGATACCGCTGCATCCTGCAACGCCCATCAATACCAATTCCATTGGACTCGGTCCCATATTGTCTCCACCAAATTCTGGGCGACTATCTACATTTACGATATGACCTCTTTCATTTTTTAATTCAAAATGAAAGTTTTCGTTTACTCTGTTTAATGTTATTTTCATTTTAGCTTTTTTTATATCTTAAATCTAAATTCTAAAATTATTATCCTTTATCTGATAATCTCAAAATATCTCCAAAAACACCTCTCGCTGTTACTGCCGATCCTGCTCCTGCTCCCTGAATAACAATTGGTCGATCTCCGTAAGATTCTGTGTAAATTTCGAAGAATGAATCCGAACCTTTCAATCCACCCAAAGCGGTATCTTTTGGTACCGAAACCAGTTTCACTTCTAGATTTCCTTTATCATTTTGCAAATCACCCGATAATTCACCGATGTATCTTAACACATGATTTGGTTCTTGATCTGCTTTAATTTTAGCATAAATTGGATCAAACTCTGTCAATTTATTCAAGAAATCTGAAACGTCTCCTTCGCGCAAATGCTCTGGAATTAAATTCTGAATTGCAATTTCTTCAAATTCATTTTGCAGGTCTAATTCTCTAGCCAAAATCAATAATTTTCTTCCCACGTCATTTCCGCAAAGGTCTTCTCTAGGATCTGGTTCTGTGTAGCCATTGTCTATAGCTTCTTTTAATATTTCGCTAAACGGAACATCTTTCGCAGAGAAATTATTGAATAAATAACTCAAAGTTCCTGAAAAAACTCCTTTTATCTTAGTAATGTTTTCACCAGAAAGGTGCAACAATTTTATAGTATCTATCAATGGTAAACCTGCTCCAACATTTGTTTCATAAAGATACGTTTTTTGATTGTCCTCTAATACTTGTCTCAATTGTTTATAAAATGAGTAACTCAAAGTATTGGCTATTTTATTAGACGAAATTAAGTCGAAACTGTTTTCCGCCAACTTGATATAATTTTCAACAAATACAGCAGATGCCGAATTGTCTATCGCAATCAGATTCTCCAAGTGATGTTCATTTGCATAAGCAATAACATCATCTATAGAATATGAAATTCCGTTGTTCTGAATTTCATTTCTCCAATTTGGCGAAACGCCATCTTTATTTAAAAGTACATTTTTAGAATTCGCAATCGCAAATACATTCAATTTGATTCCTTTTCTATTCTCGATTGCATCAGCCGATTCTAAAATCTGATTGATCAATGTTCCTCCTACCAATCCGTGACCAAAAATCGCGATATTGATTTTCTTGGAAACTCCAAAAATTTCTCCATGTATTACATTCAGAGCTTTGTTTAGTTCTGATTTTCTCACCACCAAACTCACGTTTTTCCCTGTAACCGTGTTGTTAAAAAGGATAGGAACGATCTTATTTTTAATCAGTGCTGTATATGGTTTGTGAAACGTACTTAAATCTTGCCCAATAATCGAAATCACCGATACATTATCTGTAACTGTAATTTTATTGACATCTTTAGAATAAAAATCATTTTCAAATTCCTTTTCAAGCTCAATCATTGCACGAGTCGCTTTATCGGCATCAACCACCAATCCGATTCCTCTTTCTGACGAACCTTGTGAAATAATACTAACACTTATTTCGTTATCTCCCATTACTTTAAAAATACGGGCGTCTACACCTGTTTTTCCTAGCAATCCTCTTCCCTCTAGATTTACCAAAGCTACATTCTCTAGAACCGAAAGTGTTTTAATTCCTTCTTTATCAGCATTAGAGGTAATTAATGTTCCTTGGTTTTCATGATTGAATGTATTCAAAATACGAAGCGGAATATTTTTTTCGATCAAAGGAATAATCGTTTTTGCATGCAAAATTGTTGCTCCAAAATTGGCTAACTCATTCGCTTCATTAAAAGACAAATGATCTATTTTTTTCGCGTCCAAAACCAAATCTGGGTTGGCTGTATAAATTCCGTCAACGTGAGTATAATTTTGGAGTTCCGCTGCATCCAAGTAATTAGCCAGTAATGAAGCTGTATAATTACTACCGTTTCTTCCCAGAGTCGTTGCTTCGTTTTTACTATTAGAACCTATAAAACCGGTAACAACATTTACTGTAGAACCATTATTTTGTTTAAAAAAAGCTACTACATTTTTCTTAGAAAGCTGCTCCACTGGTTGTGCATCTCCGTAATTTGAATCGGTTTTGATTAACTCTCTCGTATCTGTAAAACGAGCATTTATACCGTTCTTGACTAGAATAGCGGTTAGTAATTTTGCCGAGATCAATTCTCCTTTAGACAATACCTCATCTTTAATTTTGATGCTGTAATCCCCAATCAAACTCACCCCTTCAAAAAGTTTATCCAACTTATTGAACTCTTCAGATAAATCAACATCATTATAGACACTTTGTTGATAGCTCTTAAAATCTTCTAAAAGTGGCTTGTAATCTCCATTTTTAGAAGCCAATGTCAATATATTTTCTAATTCGTCCGTAGCATTACCACGAGCCGAAACCACAACTGCTATTTGTTCTCCTTTATTTACTTTTCCGGCAATAATTGCCAACACTTTATTGATCCCGTCTCCATTTGACAAAGACTTTCCTCCAAATTTTAATATTTTCATTTTTTGATATATTTTTCTAGCTTAAAAAATTCCTTTAAGCAAATTGTCTAATTGTTTATATTCTATCAAGAAAGCATCATGTCCGTGTACAGAATCTATTTCTTGAAAGGTTACATTCTCTTTGTGTTTTTTTAATGTTTCGTATGTCTCTTTATTTTCCTTTACCGTAAAAAATAAATCCGAATTGATTCCAACAATATGTATATCTGCCTCTATTTGAGTTGCTACAGCAAGAAAAGATTCTCTTTCTCTAGCAATATCTATTGTTTTGAGCAATTGATTCATCAACTTATAAGCCGAAATCTGAAAGCGTTTTTGCAGTTTTGTTCCGTGATGACTCAACCAGCTTTCTATATTAAAAACGGCTAACTCATTATTGATTGTTCGGTCAAATTTTTCTTTAAAGGATTCTGGAGTTCTGTAACACAACATTGCATGAATGCGAGCATCTTCTATTGGTTTAGAAGAATTATTCAGAATTTGTTCTTGCAAAAAGCAATTGGCAATCAGCCAGTCAGTCGCTTTCCAGTCGCTTGCAATAGGAATTAAATGTTGTGCAATCTTAGGTTCTAATGCAGCTATTTCCCATGCAATTCCGCCTCCTACAGAACCACCAATAATAGCATACAATTGATTTATTTTAAGGATTTTGAGCCCTTCTATAAAAAGTCTGGCTATGTCTCTTGCAGTAAAATCCAGATAGTTTTCGATAATGGTATCATCAAAGCCATTTCCTGGTACATTAAAAGCTAGTATGGTATATTTATTGGTATCTATTGTTCTGTCCTCACCAATGAGTACATTCCACCATCCATTTAAACCCACAACTTGAGAGTTTCCGGTTAGTGCATGATTGACCAAAATAATAGGTGCTGTATGTAATGCAGGGCCAAAAAGATGATAACTCAAATTGATGGTTGCACAAAAAGCACCCTTTTCGGTAGTAAAATTTTGTATGGTAATTGTGGTTGGCTTATTTTCCAATTTCAAATCTTTTTTTATTATTTGATTTGTACCTGGAAATATTATGAAGAAAGCTAGAGAAACTAGAATCAATTCTGTGTGTTATCTTTCCACGTTGGGCGTGGTAGAATGCAGCACCTTCTTCGATAAATCGAAGGGTTGCTAAGGCTTCATTGGGTCTAATCCCTCTGCCTTTCTTTATAACATTTCAATACTTTTCTGAACTTAACGGTGCAAATTAACTACAATTTTATGAAACGACCAAATTATTATTCAATTTCATTTTAGAAACTGTGGTTTTTCATAAATCAAAAATTTGCCACGAATTACTGCCAGAGCGATAGCGAACTGGCGGAATAAATTCTCACGAATCTTTTCCGCTCAAAAAAACATTTCGCGTTTTTATTCGTGTAATTCGTGGCAAAGAACTTTATTTTTACCATTTCTGGATTTTAAAACTCATTTTTTAGATAAAAAGAGTTCCGTTTTCTTTAGAATACATGTGAAACAATAAAGAATTCTTGCCTTTTTTAGCTTTCAAATCGAAGTTCTCATCCACATCAAATCTTGGGTGATCTAATTCTTTTTTAGGGTTAAATGGTTCTATTCTTATTGTTTTTAAAATTGATTTTTTTAGTAATCCTACTTTGTTTGTGATATATGTTATAGTTTTCATGATACTTTATTTTTGCAATTATTAATTTATTTATGGCTTATAATTCAAATGTTTTTACAACATTTTCTTCTTTCTATTTTATAGCACAATGAGTTTCGTTTTCTAAAAAATCAATTGTGCTTTTTTATGCTTTTAATTCGATCAAAACTTCTGATAAACAACAGACTTTTAAATCTTTTCTATTTTTCCGTCTTACTGAGAGCAGAATCAAATCCTTGGACATTCCCGTGACGACATGATCTTTAGCACTTAACCGCTGGTGCTTTACACTAGCCGGATGAATCATTCCGGATTTGGAATCTTCTATATTCGACAAAAAAGAAAACCTTGTCTTATCCTCTATTTTTTTGACTGTTTTGGCTGCACCAAATAAATTGGTTACTTGTTTGGCGATATTATGTTCAGCTTGCAATGATTTGATTGCGAAATTTTTTGAATTCATAATTTCTACTTTATTAAATTTTATATTTCATTAAAAACTGAATCTTCCTCAGTTTCTACTCCCCTAATTTCTTTCTCTGTTTACTGATACACTTCTGGTCCGAAAAACAAAAAACCCTTTTAGACAAATATCCAAAAGGGTTTTAAGTTATACTATAAACTTATACTTTTGGAATCAGCAGATACAAACACACATCATGGCGTAGATACACATCATCATCGTCTTAATTGCCTTCGTCTTCGAAATGGTAACCTTAATAATGTCGAGTTGTTTCATATGATAGATGTTTATATTGTTTTATTTATTCTTATTTTTTTAACCTTGAAATAATACTTGAAAATGGACTAAAAAAAAACCTCCCAAATTTATTGGGAGGTTTTGCTATATATTTTTAAAAAATTTAAAATTAAGCTATACCCCCACTGCAGGACTTATCCTGAATGGCTTTAGACATATTAAATACATTAAATTGTATCTTTTCTTTAAATTGCATTTTCTTTTTTTATTTCTGTTTTACAAATATCCAAACTTTTTTTCAATAATCCTAACGACAATCCCATTTTTAATAATTAAAAAACAAATTACAAAAATCAAAACTATCTAAACATCAAATAATTACACAAAAGCAAAAGTTAAACTTTACAAATCCCTCGATGTTTTTTAACAAACATTTCTCAATTAAACTATTTTTTTAACTATAAATTAAGCTGAGAACAAAAACTCCTGGTATTTCATATGAATTGTTTCATAAAATAGTACCCCAATTATCCCCGACAATACGGCAACAAAAAGCAAAAACGGATTTGAAAAAGCCGAAACACCAACATAACCTATAATACAGATTCTTAAAAATTCTAAATGAAAAATCCACTTTTTTTGCTCCAACATAGCTCCAGTAACAATCACACTCAAAATAATAAAGCCCGCTAACAAAAACACATTAGATGTCGCTATATATTCCGAAAAAAGTATGGTAAAAAACAAAACAACCATTGTTGCGATTGTTTTTACCGTAATTGCATTTAGCAACTTATTTGAATACTGAATATCTACCGCTTTTTTAGAAAATTTTCTTTCCAAAAGTAATCGTATTCTCCCGTCTATATCATTTGGCCCTCCAAAAATTACTTTTATTTTATCTCTAAATGTCTTTGCCATTCTAAACGCTACCACCAGCTCTAAAACATAATGAAAATGTTGCCACAAAAAACTGTAGCTATCCAGTGATTTCGTTAGACCATATTTAGGTTCTGTAGTTTCTTCGATATATGTCCCGAAAATTTTATCCCATATAATCAACATGTCTCCATAATTTTTATCCAAATATTCAGGGTTACTACTATGATGTACTCTATGATGTGATGGCGTAACTATTATATATTCTAACCATCCTAATTTCCCCACTAATTGCGTATGGGTAAAAAAAGGATATGTCCCATGAATCAATAACAACACTGTAATCATCTCCGCTTTAAAGCCAATAATAGGCAAAGCACACCAAAACAGCCCTCTGGCAATTGCCTGAAAAACTGTTATTCTTGCTGCAACTGTATAATTAAAATCGTCACTTTGATGATGCACAATATGTGTTGCCCAGAAAATATTGACCGTATGCCCAAACCTATGATACCAATACCAAAGTAAATCTGTTACCAAAAACAAAAGTATCCAAGTTGTAACAGATGATTCTATAGAGAAAATAGAAAAATTTGCATTTAACCAAGTAAAAATGAAATAAAAAGTCCCGCTTGTTAATAGGTCGGTAATTCGTTCAGCTATTCCAACATTAAGATTAGCAACACTTTCATTAATTTGGTGCACTTTTCTATTTTTTATTGTGCTGATATAATATTCCAAAAGCATAAAGAATGCAAAAAATGGAACTGCAAAAGCAATATAATTTAATTTCATTTTGTGTTTTTTATTTGCTTAAAGCCAAATTATTTCTCTCATTTTTATTTCTTCTGTCACTTTTAGAATATCGATAAGAATCCTTCTGGCTATAATTAAAGCTTTGTTTCCTGTACCTTCTCCTTTTACTACTATCGGAATATTACCTCGAGATTTTGTGTAGATTTCGAAAACAGTTTCAAATCCTTTTAATTGCCCAATAGCTGAGGTGATTGGTTCTGATACCAACTTAACTTCAAATTTATTTTCTGGAATCGAAATCTCCCCCACACAGCGTAACACATGATCTTTTGACTGAATCATTTTAGCTATTTCAAAATGTTTATCGAGTATAGTTGTATTGTATGAAAATTTAGATTTCAAATCCGGCTCCCCTAATTGACTTGGCAAAAGCGGAATGTTTTTTATGTCTGACAATTCTACATTTTCTCCTAATTCTCTAGCTAACACAAGCAATTTCTTTGCCTTTTCATTATTCGAAAATTCTTCTTTAAAACCTTTTTTAAGCAAGCCCACTTTTTTAGCATCTTTCAAGATAGTCGAAAAAGGCAACTCTTCAGACGAAAACCTATTAAATATATAACTCAATGAATCTGAAAAGACACTTCTGATTTTGGTTATTTTTTCTCCAGAATCATACAGATCGTTTATAGTCTGTAATACTAAAACTCCTCCCTCTATATTGGTTTCGTACAAAAATGTCTTGTCGAAGTTTTTTAAATTTCTTCGTATTTCTTTATAAAAATCGATATGCAATATATTAGCATATTGGTTGGCTGCAACTATATCAAATCCGTTTTGAATAAAAGGAATATAATGCCTTACCAACTCTGGACTTGCCGTTGCATCTACAGCTATTACATTTTCAAGTCCTTGATCCTTGGCAAACTCTATAACATCTTCAATTGTAAAAGGTATTGCCAATCGTTCAAAATTAGCTTCCCAAACATTTTTAACCCCTTCTTTTTCAAAAAAAGCCAAAGATGAACTAGTTATTATCGGAAAACGCAAATCGATATCTCTTTTTTCCTGAAAATACTGTTGACTCTCAAGAACTTGATTTATTAATGCACTCCCCACATTTCCAATTCCAAAAAGGATAATATTTATTCTAAGCACTGACATAATTTTGTTGTTTTGGATAGCTAAAAATAGGGTTCAAAATATCTGATAACTGATTAAGCTCTATCAAATAAGCATCGTGCCCGTGAATGGATTGGATTTGATGATAAAAAACATTTTCTTTCGTGTTTTTCAACTCCCTAAAAGTCTTTCGTGTTTCCTCTGCAATAAATAAATGATCTGTATCTACAGTAACTAGATGAATATTGGCCTCAAAAACATTGGCTACTGTCAAGAAATCGACTCTATTCCTAGCGATATCATTTGTTTTTAGCAAGTGATTCATGAGTTTATAAGCTGCCAACGGATAACTATTTTTTAACTTAAAAACATTTTCGAACAATCTATTTTCTGTTTGCAAAATGGATAAATCTTCTAATTTACCTCTTCGAGACCTTTGATTGACGTATTCTGGAGTTCCAAACAATAGTGTAGCATGCAAACAAGCATCTGCAATAGGATCATCTGAATAATTTAAGATTTTATCCTGAATTAAAACATTGGCAATAACCCAATCCGTAGCTTTCCAATCTGTTGCAATTGGAATAAAATTATCAACTTTATCAGACTGCAAAGCTGTCATTTCCCATCCTATTGCCCCTCCCAAACTTCCACCAATGATGGCGTAAACATTTTTAACTCCTAAGAAAAATAATCCTTCCCAAAAAATTCGAGCAATATCACGAATGGTAAAGTCTTGGTAATTATCTATCAGATTTCCAAAATTATCATCATACCCATTTCCAGGAATATTAAAAGCGATGACCGTAAAATAATCCGTATCTATCGCCTTGTTCTTTCCCACAATCTCATTCCACCATCCATTCTCTCCAGTAACATTAGAATTTCCCGTTAAAGAATGATTTACCACTACTATGGGCGAACTGCCTAATGGTTTACCAAAAACTTGATAAAACAAAGGAAGATAAGGTTTCAGTTTTCCTATCTCTAAATCAAAATTAAAAATGTCTATTTTTTCTAGATTTCCCATTTTGAATGCTTTTTAAGGTTAATTTTTAAAAAACTGCCTTAGCCTGTAATTAATGACTAAGACAGCCTTACTAACAAAAAATAACACATCTTATACTAATTGAGGCTCCTTAATAGTTTCGAAAACCGCCTTCAAATCTGCTTTTAAATCCTCTATATCTTCTAGCCCAACCGAAAGTCGAATTAGATCTTTGGTGACCCCAGTTGCTATTTGTTCCTCATCAGACAACTGCTGATGTGTTGTACTGGCCGGATGAATAATTAAGGATTTTGTATCTCCTATATTGGCTAATATTGAAAATAGCTTGGTATTATCTGCTACTTTTTTGGCGGCATCAAAACCAGCTTTTAGTCCAAAAGTCACCACACCACTTTGCCCTTTTGGCAAATATTTTTGTACTAGAGTATAATACTTACTCGATTTCAACCCTGGATAGTTAACCCAAGCTACTTCGTCCTGAATTTTTAGCCATTTGGCTAATGCCAAAGCATTTTCGCTATGCCTTTTGATGCGGATTTCCAAGGTTTCTAATCCCTGTATGATTTGAAAAGCGTTGAACGGACTTAAAGCTGCACCAAAATCTCGTAATCCTTCAATACGTGCTTTTGCAATAAAAGCAGCATTTCCTAATGCTTCGTAATAAATCAGTCCGTGATACCCAACGGAAGGCTCTGTAAATTCAGGAAACTTACCGTTGCTCCAATCAAACTTTCCTGCATCAATGATTACACCTCCCAATGAAGTTCCATTTCCAGATATATATTTGGTCAAAGAATGAATAACAATATCAGCCCCATAGTCAATAGGATTCAATAAATACGGAGATGCAACTGTATTATCGACAATAAAAGGCACTTTGTAGGCTTTGGCCTCTTCTGAAATGGCTTCTAAATTCAGTACATCTAATTTTGGATTTCCTAAACTCTCTACGAAAAATGCTCTGGTATTTTCTTTAGCGGCTCTAGTAAAATTTTTAGGATCTGCAGGATCTACAAACGTAGTTGTGATTCCTAATCTTGGTAATGTAACTTTCAATAAATTATAAGTTCCTCCATATAGACTATTCGAAGCTACTATATGATCTCCCGCTCTTAGCAAGACCAATAAAGTAGTCGAAATTGCTGCAGTTCCAGATGCGGTTACCACTGCTCCTATACCACCTTCTAGTTCAGCTAAACGCCTCTCTAAAATATCATTGGTCGGGTTATTTAATCGTGTGTAGATAAATCCGTCTTCAGCAAGTCCAAATAATTTGGCTGCATGTTCTGAACTATCAAATACATACGAAGTGGTTTGATAAATTGGTACGGCTCTAGTTCCACCATTTTTAGTTACGTCGTGTCCTGCGTGTAATGCGTTTGTTGCAAAGTTTTTTGTGCTCATAATTTCTAGTTTTTAATGTTATATAATTAGTTAATGATTTTACTTAATATTTTGATTTTGAAATAAACTCGGGATAATAAAAAAGCCCTTTTGGAAGGTTTACCAAAAGGGCTTATAGCTTAAAACTATAACAAAGATTAAATCCTCCACTTTAGGCAATAGTATATTGGGATGCACATACACATCATCATACAACACATTGTTATTTTATTTCCTATTGTTTTCATTATTTTGTTTTTACTTATTTACTTAAAATAAAAAACCTCTGCTGTTGGCAGAGGTCTTAATTGTACTATTTTAAAATTATACAATAACACGCCCTGCGGAAATTTTCCACATCATACAACACATATTGCAAATCGTTAGTTTCATGTTTTCTTTATTTGTTGAGGCAAATTTGCAAACTATTTTTTAATCTACCAAAGAAAAATCAAATTATTTTTACAAATTCTATGGATTTAGTAGAACATGTTAAAATCCTCATAATTAAATTAAAAAAAGTAAAAGAATAATTTGCAATTCAAAATGGTTTCATACATTTGCACCCGAATACCAGAGGAAAAATTTGAACTGATTGCAACCTCTTCATAATGAAACGAATTCATTATGGATGCTGAAAAATTTTCAGTAGAAAAAATGCTAAAGCAGAAACTCTCCTTTAGTCCTTTTCCCAGCAATTATTTTTTCTCGACTAATTTTTAAATTTATAATTATTATGGCATATTTATTTACGTCAGAATCTGTAAGCGAGGGGCACCCAGATAAAATTGCAGATCAAATTTCGGATGCATTAATTGATAACTTTTTAGCATTTGATGCTGACTCAAAAGTAGCTTGTGAAACTTTGGTTACTACTGGTCAAGTAATTTTGGCAGGTGAAGTTAAGTCGAATACTTACTTAGATGTACAACAAATTGCACGCGAAGTAATTCGCAAAATTGGATATACTAAAAGTGAATATATGTTTGAAGCTGATTCTTGTGGAATTCTTTCAGCTATTCACGAACAATCTGCAGATATTAACCAAGGTGTTGATAGAGCAAGTAAAGAAGAGCAAGGTGCTGGTGACCAAGGAATGATGTTTGGTTATGCAACAAATGAAACTGAAAATTATATGCCTTTGGCACTTGATTTATCTCATAAATTATTGCAAGAACTAGCTATTTTAAGACGTGAAAACAACGAAATTAAATATTTACGTCCAGATGCAAAATCTCAGGTTACTTTAGAATACAGCGATGACAACAAACCAACACGTATTGATGCCATTGTAATTTCTACACAACACGATGATTTTGATGAAGAAGCTGCTATGCTTGCTAAAATCAAAAAAGACATCATCGAAATTTTGATTCCAAGAATCATTGCAAAAAATCCAACTCACGCGCATTTATTCAATGACAAAATTCAATACCATATCAACCCAACTGGAAAATTCGTAATTGGTGGACCACACGGAGATACAGGATTGACTGGAAGAAAAATTATTGTTGATACTTACGGAGGAAAAGGAGCTCACGGTGGTGGTGCTTTCTCTGGAAAAGATCCAAGTAAAGTAGATAGAAGTGCTGCTTACGCTACTCGTCATATTGCCAAAAACCTTGTTGCAGCTGGTGTTGCAGATGAGATTTTAGTGCAAGTTTCATATGCAATTGGAGTAGCTAAACCAATGGGTATTTTTATTGAAACTTATGGAACATCTAAAGTGAATTTAACTAATGGTGAAATTGCTAAAAAAGTAGAAGCTATTTTTGATATGCGTCCTTACTTCATCGAACAACGCTTGAAATTAAGAAACCCAATCTATAGCGAAACTGCCGCTTACGGACATATGGGACGTACTCCAGAAACAGTAACAAAAACTTTCTCTGCTCCCGGTGGTTTAACTAAAACAGTAACGGTTGACTTATTTACTTGGGAAAAGCTAGATTTTGTTGATCAAGTAAAAGCTGCTTTTGGATTGTAAAAATTTGAAACATTTATATACAAAACCATTCGGCAAGTACGAATGGTTTTTTTTTGCTTTTTTGAGAAAAAAAGCCACTTATAAGTTAGAATATCAACACTTAATAAAATGATTTCATTAAAAAATGATAAAAATACTATTTTACAAAATGGCACGTTAAATTCTATCAGTAAAACTAAATTTTATCTATTTTTACAAGCTTAGATATTTATAAATATTAAAATCGTAATACCGTAATGCACATAGCTATAGCAGGAAACATAGGATCAGGAAAAACAACATTAACACGCTTATTAGCCAAGCATTTTAAATGGGAGCCACATTTTGAAGAAGTGGTAGACAACCCATATTTAGACGACTTTTACCATCAAATGGAACGTTGGTCCTTTAATTTGCAAATTTATTTCTTGAATAGCCGTTTCCGTCAAATCATGCAAATTCGAGAAAGCGGAAAAAAGATTATTCAGGATCGTACAATTTATGAGGATGCTCATATTTTTGCTCCTAATCTATATGCCATGGGCTTAATGACTCACCGTGATTTTGAGAACTACTCATCGCTTTTTGAATTAATGGAATCACTTGTCAAAGCTCCGGATTTATTGATTTACCTAAGAAGCTCTATCCCAAACTTAGTTGGACAAATTCACAAACGTGGTCGCGAATATGAAAATTCTATCTCTATCGACTACTTAAGCCGTCTTAACGAGCGTTATGAAGCTTGGGTTCATACATACAATAAAGGAAAAATAATGATCATTGATGTTGATCATATTAATTTTGTTGACAATCCTGAGGACTTAGGAAACATCATTAACAGAATTGATGCTGAATTAAACGGAGGATTGTTTTAATCAACACCCCTATTCTAATAATAAAAAATGCCTCAGAAATATCTCGAGGCATTTTTTATGTTAGGTAACCACATATAATTTTATTTTTCTAGGCTATTACCCCTTTTAAATCTCAAATCTTTCAATAAAACCTTCACTTAGAATACTCTTTCTCTTTAGTTTTAGTTTGATAATTTTTTTAATGGTCTTATCTAATTCTTTTTGATATTTATCATCAAATGCAATTGCTTTTTGGAGCAATTCAGCTTTGGTTTCATAAAACCAATAGAAACACTCTTCATCTTCAATAGGTGCTTTTACAAACGATTTTTTGTTATGTTCCAAACCCAACTTTATGTCTTCAAAAGTGGTTGCCGTTTCAAAAAGATGATACGCCAAAGTATTGTTCATAGAACGCAACGCGTGACGAATGTTATTATCAAAAGCGACATATGGCCAAGTTGTGACTTTTTGAAGCGTTTTGATTGTTTCTCTGCAAAAAGAATAGCAATCTTCCTTACGGTCTGTGGCATAGAGCGCAAATCGTTTGTGATCCCAAAGCATTGCCCAATAATTCATATCAGAACATTGTGATTCTTTTAGTTTTTTTTCTTGTTCAATAATCTCTTGCAACGCTTCTTCCGGATAGCCGCATGTTACATACTTGTTTATATCCTGAATTTTTAGTTCAAAATCTTCAAGGTTAAAATCGAAAATTTCTGTTTGGATAATTGGCAATTGAGTCCTTTCATACGGTGTGTCTATTAAAGCATCGGGAAATTCTTTTTTAAACACAACTTGCGATTGATCAAAAAGTTCTTGTGCTTTTTGAATTCTACCTAACTTGAAGTTTGCCCAACCTTCATAGTATAAACTCTCTGCATATCCTCCTTCATCTTGCGTACGATTGTTTCTTAAAGCTATAAAATCGATAATAGCATTTTCATAATTTTCGATAAATAAATATCCAAAACCTCTATAATAATAAGAGAATTCTTTATCAAAATCATCTTGATGATCTTTTAATAAAACATCCATTACGGCTATATAGTTTTCATAAGGTATATAGTCCAGTAAATCTAAATTTTCTTTCAACGCTTTTAGGCAATAAGAATTCGTTCTAAATTCCTTGGGAACAAATTTTATGTTCTCTATATCTCGAGACATTGCATTTTGAGAGACTTTTTCAGAGCGCATAGCTACAGGAATATATGCGATGGAGCTACCATAGTCCCTCCCGGAGGCGCTCTCGCAAAGTTCAGGCGTAAGAAACTCTATAGGCACAAATTGCAAATCATACGAATTTTTTTTGATGGCAACTTCAGCGATTTTTGCTGTAATATGTGATGATGGAATGTCTAAAATTCTTTCATCTGCTTTATTCAGCGTTTCTAAAATAAATTTTTCAGTATAAAAACACGGCCAAACCTTATCAAATGTATCGTATTCATAAGTTCCATTAAACGAATGTTGAGTTACTGTTTCTTCCCATTTATTATGATTTTCGTATAATTTTTTCGCAGCTTCAAAAACCGTTGCATCGATATATTTATTTGGAATTTTATTTAAAGCATCGATATCTATTTCAATTGCTTTGAGAATAAATTCTTGTTCAGCAAATTTTTTGGGTATCACAACACCGGAATACTCACTTAAAACGCCAGATGAAACAGCCCTGACATACATATCATCATCTTTGAACTGGTTGGGAACAAACTTTAAATTCGTGTAATTTTTACCTACTGCATCAAGATAGATTTCGCGATCGAGAATTTCCTCTGGAACATTTTCTAAACTAACATTCAATGCTTTTAAACAAAATTCTTTATCCATGAATTCAACTGGGACATCTATAAAATCGGGTTGATGCAATGGATGTGTAAACGCAAGCATTACAATATCTTTGGTCAGCAATCGTTTAGGAACAGTTCTAAAAGTTGCACCCCAAAATCTTTTTTGGTTGTCGTGATTATAAGTCCACTCCACCATTTTCTGAGTGATAAATTCCTCAGGAATAACAGCAATATCCTGATACTTTTTAAAAAATTCGTCGTAAAAATCTTGTCCTTTCGGTACAATTTTGATGTCTTCTACTTTTTGGTTTTCCCAATCGAAATTTACATTTATACCTGTGTAAAATTCTAGTGATTCTGTTTCTTCATAACTTGGTACATTGTCCTGTTTTGTTCTGGCTTTAGCAAGCCAATTGTCGCTTTTGCTTTTATTATTTAATCGAAAATGTGCCAAACCCGTGAGCCATAAAACAGGTAAATGTTGATTATCCTCATAAGCCAGTTCCAAATCGCTTAGTGCTTCTTCGTTTTTATTTAAAAGCAAATGAGATTCTGCTTGGATTCTATAAACAAAACCTTTGTCATTTTCTACTTTTGTGAGTATATCTTTTGTGAGCTCAATACTTTTTTGGTAATCACCTTTTCGCAAATAACAAAAAGCTAAATATTTGGCAGCATTTTCATAAGCATATCCAGTATCTGCAAAAGGGAGACAACATTTTATAGCATTTTCGAAATAGCTAATAGCCTGAACGTAAGCATTATTTTTATATAAAATTTTACCACAATTGAACCAACCTAAATAAAAATTTGGCGATTGCTTGGTTACATCATTAAAGCATACAAATGCAGCTCCAAAATCTTCATCTTGACTATATTCAACTCCTTTTTGGTAACTGGGCATACACAAAATATCAAAACCATCTCGAAAAATTGATTTCTCTTCTTTGAGTACTTCAAATATATCTCTGTTGTTCCAAAAAATAGGATCGTGCCAGCTTTCATCTAAGCTATAAAACAACTCCTTTTTTAAAGCATAAGCCGCATCGTGCCATCTAAAAATGGCATTCTCCGTTTCAAACGATTTAAGTTCATCATAATCATAAAGAGCTATTATTACGGTTTTCGCATCAAAAATATAGCTGTCAAGATTATAAAACCAAGAAAAAAAGTAAGGCGCACTCACTTTTCTTTTTCTTGACGTTTTTAATGCTTCATCATCTTCTGCTAGTTGTTCTTGAATGTATTTTACAGTTTCTACACCAAGACAAATCTGAAAATTATTCATGGAAAGCCATTCGAAAGTAGCATTACCAGTGACATAATAACGTAGAGAGTTATATCCGTGAACCACCAGATTTCCATTTACTACAATGATTATATTCCAGCTATTATCATTTGGAATTATAAAATCTCCATCAATACTTACATCACCGTCAGCGTAATAGACTCTAATTTCGTCAAGATCCTCTTCGTTATAATCTAAAAGAAATTGTTCGTTATTTTCAACTTCATCCTCCTCAAAGTCATTATCATCATACGTATCAAACATTTTATTAACACCAAGTAAATCAAGTGTTTCCTGATAGGTTTTTATTTTAAAACCATGTTTAACGAGAAAATTTTCTTTGGCTAGCTTTTTTCTATCTTCCTCTTTTTTGGCTTCAACTATTTCTTCTTGTTCTTGGGCTAATATTCTAGCTTGTTTTTGTTCTTGCTGATCTAAAAAATCAGTATAATTAGGTTTTAAAGCAACTAGTTTGTCTATAAATTCAACAAAAGTAATGGCTTCATTATCTTCAATTCTAAAAGAATTACTATTTCCTAAAGCATCAATATAAAAAAATTGATTGTATTTTTTCCCATCTACAATTTCATTTAGAAAACAATAAATCCAAAAGCAACTACTTAAAAATTCTTTTTCTTTTTGAAAATTATCTCCTAACATAGAAGTGTTTTCATCATCAACCAATACAGTAAAATAATTATAGACACTATATATTTTACAATCAAAAATACCAATATTTGAATAGATATATACCGCTACAATTTCATTCAAATCATTTTCAGTAAATTCCTTTGAATTAAAATATTGAAAAGCACCAAATTCTAACCAGAATTCTTTAATATAAGTTGGAATAGAATAACCTAGTTTTTCTTCGAGTTCAATAATATTATCTAGCGAAACAATAAATTTGGTATCTAATGTTGGATTTTGTTTTATAAATTCGAATGCTTTGTTTGTCATAAAATTATTCATTTTAACGTATCTTTTTTGTTTTACCAACCATTTTCCCGTTTTTTAAAAGAATATGCATTTCTTCTACATTTACCTCTTCAAGAAATGGGGTTCAAAATCTAATCTATTTATTCTATAAGTTTTTTGGAAGAAATAACAACCTCAAAAACCACCTTTCTAACAAGGGGTTTATTTTATAGTACCTTTCACTTTATACTTTTAGTCAATGAAATAAATTTAGATTTAATTACAAAAAAACCAAAGATATAAAATTAGTATTACAAAAAAATGCCTCGAGATTTTCGAGGCATTTTTTATTATTAAAAGAATGTTTCTTATTCCGCAGCATCAATCTGAGCTTGTACCTCAGCGTCTGTTCCTTCAAATTTCTTAACAACAACATTACCATCAACTGTGGTTGTAATTGTTGCGCTTACTTTTCCGTTTAGATTTGTTTTTTCTATTCTAATTTCATTATTCATTGACATTGCCTTTTTAGCACAACAAGCTTTCCCTTTATGAGCTACAAATTTCCCGTCTTTATCATAATGAGACAAACACATTTCTTTTTGCTCAGGAGAACACTTAAGACTGTCGCACATCTTAGCACATTCCTCTTTGGTCATTTTAGACAATTGAGACATATCACATTTCCCCATCATCATGGCTTCTTCTCCCATGTGACATTTTTTCATACTAATTTCTTTCTTGATACAACAGGCCTCTTGTGAATCAATTGTACTACCTCCGCTTCCTAAAATTGGAGCCATAACCAATCCTATTAAGCAAGTTAATTTAATTAAGATATTCATCGATGGTCCTGAAGTGTCTTTAAACGGATCTCCAATGGTATCTCCCGTCACTGCAGCTTTGTGCGCATCAGATCCTTTATAGGTCATCTCTCCATTAATCATAACCCCTGCTTCGAATGATTTTTTAGCATTGTCCCAAGCTCCTCCTGCATTATTTTGAAAAATAGCCCAAAGTACTCCAGAAACTGTAACTCCTGCCATATATCCTCCAAGCATTTCGGCAATCATTTGGTTGTTTCCTCCGTAAACCAATTTACCAAGAAGTACTATCCCAATTGGGAAACCAATCGTTAAAATTCCTGGTAACATCATTTCGCGCAATGCCGCTTTAGTTGAAATATCAACACATTTTGCATATTCAGGCTTTCCTGTTCCTTCCATAATTCCTGGAATTTCCTTGAACTGACGACGTACTTCGTATACCATATCCATAGCGGCTTTCCCCACTGAATTCATCGCTAAAGCTGAGAAAACAACTGGTATCATCCCCCCAACAAACAACATAGCCAATACTGGTGCTTTGAAAATATTAATTCCGTCTATTCCTGTAAAAGTTACATAAGCTGCAAATAAAGCCAAAGACGTTAGAGCTGCAGAAGCAATTGCGAAACCTTTTCCTGTTGCTGCCGTTGTATTACCAACCGAGTCCAAAATATCAGTTCTGGTACGCACTTCTTTAGGTAGTTCACTCATTTCTGCGATTCCACCTGCATTGTCCGATATAGGTCCAAAAGCATCTATTGCCAATTGCATAGCTGTTGTAGCCATCATTGCAGAAGCCGCCAAAGCTACTCCATAAAATCCTGCTAAAGCATAAGACGACCAAATAGCTACTGCAAACAGTAATACTGTTGGAAAAGTAGAAATCATTCCCGTTGCTAATCCTGCTATTACGTTTGTTCCTGCCCCTGTACTTGATTTTTGTACTATGGCCAAAACTGGTTTTTTACCTAATCCTGTATAATATTCTGTTACCGATGAAATGGCTCCTCCTACTATCAGACCAATAAGTGCTACATAAAAGACTCTCATAGACGAAATATCCATGGATTCCTCTCCAAAGAAAGTCATACTCATTGTTTTTGGCAACATATATTGCACCAAGAAATAACAAGTAACAGCCGTTAAAACAATAGAAACCCAGTTCCCTATGTTTAATGCTTTTTGAACTTCTGCTTCTTTGGCATTTTCATCAATAATTTTGACAAGCATTGTTCCTATTATAGAAAATAAAATTCCGAAACCTGCAATTGCCATAGGTAATAAGATAGGTCCTATTCCGCCAAAAGCATCTTGAATATTTCCGCCCATATCTTTTATTACATAATTCCCGAGTACCATTGCCGCAAGTACTGTTGCCACATATGAACCAAATAAATCGGCTCCCATTCCTGCAACGTCTCCAACATTATCTCCAACATTATCGGCAATTGTCGCAGGATTACGAGGATCGTCTTCTGGAATACCTGCTTCTACTTTACCTACTAAATCAGCACCTACATCTGCCGCTTTGGTGTAGATTCCGCCACCCACACGTGCAAACAAAGCGATAGATTCTGCTCCAAGAGAAAAACCCGCCAGTGTTTCTAAAACTACCGTCATATCTTCTGTAGAGGACCAATGCCCATTCATAAATATTTGGAAGAAAATAATAAAAAAACCGGTTAAACCTAAAACAGCTAAACCGGCTACACCTAATCCCATTACCGTACCTCCACCAAAAGAGACTTTCAAGGCTTGTGGTAAACTCGTACGGGCAGCCTGAGTGGTTCTTACATTTGTTTTTGTTGCAATTTTCATTCCCATATTTCCTGCTAAGGCAGAAAAGAATGCGCCTGATACAAATGCTACCACTATTAATATATTTGTTTTGACTCCCGGAATAAAAGTGACCCCTGCCAAAACAACACTTGCGATTACTACAAATACTGCCAGCAATCTATATTCTGCTTTTAAGAAAGCTAATGCCCCCTCATATATGTGTTCCGATATTTCCTTCATTTTACCATCGCCAGCATCTTGCTTCAATACCCAAGATTTTTTGATAGCCATAAAAACAAGCCCTGCTAATGCCATAAAAATTGGCACATAAATCATAATTGAATTCATAAATTTACTTTTTGGTTGGTTAGTATAAAACATTAAACGTAAGCAATTTAAACAAAAAAAGCAACACTCTTTGAAGAGTGCTGCTTTTTTTTATTCAATTAATGTGAGAAATTATTTAATACTAAATAATCCTGCTGGTTTATTTTCAATTTGATTGAAACGTTCTGTACATTCTTTTATGATAGCATATGCCTCATTCACATCTCCCCAACCTTCTACATCAACTTTTTTGTTTTCAAGATCTTTGTATACTTGGAAGAAATGCTCGATTTCTTTCAATAAGTGTGGGTTGATATCTGATAAGTTTTCTAATGAATTCCAAATTGGATCAGAAACTGGTACACAGATTACTTTTTCGTCTGGTCCTTTATCATCTGCCATGTGAAAAACTCCAATTGGCTTTACTTCCATCACACAACCAGGAAAAGTTGGTTCATTTACCAATACCAAAACATCTAATGGATCTCCATCTAAAGCTAAAGTTTCTGGAATGAAACCGTAATCTGCAGGATACATCATAGAAGAGAATAACATTCTATCAAAACGCATTCTTTTTATTTCAAAATCGTACTCGTATTTATTTCTGCTTCCTCTTGGTATTTCGATTAATACATCAAAAGTTGTTAATTTGTCTGCTGTCATTATTCTTATATCTTTCTTAAATTATTTACGAGTGCAAAAGTAATCAAACAATACTTTTTTACAATAAAATATAGACAATATATGCTATATCTTTTTCATTAAATTTTAGCTTAATACACTATTGTTCTTTTACGCTTTTTGAGATAATAATGCCATAACAAAAAAGTAGCATAAGATCGATAAGGACTCCAATCTGATGTATGCAATTCCATTTGTTCCTTTTCCTTAATATCCAACAATTCCTTTAAGGTATTGACCACTGCAATATCCCCTAAAGGAATCAGATCTGGCTCTTGTAAACAAAACATCAAATAAATATCTATTGTCCAATTACCAATTCCTTTAATCTTTATTAGCTCCTCCCTTACTTGCTCTGCTGATTTTTGAGGCAGACTGTCTAAATCTATTTCCTGATTCAGAATAGCCGATGCCAATGCTTTTATATAAGCCGTTTTTTGCCTACTAACTCCAAAGGCTCTATATTCCTCATCAGACAACTCAACCAATAATTCCGGTTTGAAAGTAGTATGCTCTGATTTTATTTTTAAAAAAGTGGCTCTTGCAGAATCTATTGATACTTGTTGCTCAAGAATCAACAATACTAAAGTCTCAAATCCCTGAGGCCTTTTAGGGATTATTGGCAATCCATACGTATCTATGATGTGCTTGAATATGGAATCTTTTTCTAAAAGATAGTCAATAGCTTGTTGCATAGTTTGATGTTTTTTAACCTAGATTAAAAATAGAAATCTTTTTTAATAGGCTTGCAATTGACAGCCTGACATAGACGAAACGAACTAACAAAACAAATAGATTCTAGAAATAGAATCCAAAAGATCCTTTTACAGTAAATCTATTTATGTTTGGTGTATCTAGATAACTACCTCTCCAAGCAAAATCTAAACGGAATACTTTGAAAATATTTCCAATACCTGCATTGTATTCCCAATAAACATTCTCTGGTGCTGTATATACTAATCCCGAAGCATTTATGGCTCTATTCGCATCCGATACGGTTCCATAAGCCGCTTTGACACCTACGATCTCTCTCCAATTGAGTTTTCTCATAAAAGGAATTCTAGCAAATAGTCTTCCGTTGAAATCATGATTCCATTGGGCTGTGACATATTGATCTGTAACGAATTCATAATAATTAAGATTACTAAAAGTGTTCTCTATAGTAAAGAAAGTCTGGTTACCCGGTACTATACTCATTAATCCTAAAGGAACGGTTCCAAAAGTTTTCCCAAGCTCAAAAATCAAATTGGTACGTCCAAGTGGACCTATAATAATGGGTTGCTTATAATACAATTCAATTCTTTTATAATCAAAATCACTATTCATAATCCCTTTGTATCCTTGACTATAGTTAACAAAGAGTGTAGTATAAGGACTATTAGCAATACTTCTCTCTACTCCATACGCTATAGTTCTTCGGTTGGGCGTATATTCAGCCTGAATATTAAACTCCGATTGTGTTGTATTACTTTTTACAACTCCAGCTGGATTCTCTGCTGTTGGTAAAGTAGTATAATAGTCTAAGCTAAAAACCGGAGAAGCCGATTCTAATGTTTTATAGGTTACTCCCGTTTGAAACGTTAGGTTTTTGATAGGCTCCATTGCAATGTAAACATTGGTTAATCCTACATTCGTTAATTTGCCATTAGATCCTGTTGTAAAAAAGGCCGAAGAACCAAAGTTTCTAGCCAATATATCATTGGTGGTAGTGAGACTCGCTCCCAATTGCTCAATATCGCGTCTGTTTCCTCCAGAAATGATAATTCGGTTTTTCTTTTCAATCATCCATTTTCCGGCAAAACCATACTTAAACTTATTATCGTCAAAACCATAGGCTGTAAAAGCTTGCACACGCCAAGGATCATTTGGCCCAAAATAGGTTCGTCCTCCTAATTGCACCCTAAATCCTTCTACTTCATTGTATCCAAATGTGGAGAAAATAGGTCCAACATCAAATATATCGTAATTTATATAACCACTTGCAAGTATAGTCACTAAGTCTGTAAGCCGCTTAAACGCCTTGACTGTTTTCAGCGTATCCAGCATTTTATAGACGCCTTGCTCGTCTTTACTTAATTTTTCGAAACGATTTTCATTCCAAAACTCTTCACTCTTTTTATATACTTCATTATCTACAAAATTCACTTCCTCTTTATAGAATTTAGCTGGTTTCTCTATATTGAATTTGTGGTTTTGGTAATAGGTTGTTCGTTTTCCATAAATCCCTTTTGACTTCTCTTTTTTATTCAAAGCAAAATCGGACATCAAATAATCCTTGGTTAACAAAAAGACAGAATCGTTTAAAACATCAAACTCCTGTTCAACATATACGTCTTTTACCCAGTTAATATTGGCACTTTTGGTAACTGCCATATTGATTTTCTTTATGGCAAAAGTGGTATCATTAACCCAGAAATCTCCTTTGAATGTCAATTCATTTTTTCGCCTCGGATAAAAAACAATATTATAACACCATTTTTTATCAATGTAAGCACTGTCTCTTAACACATAGTTATAGACATCTATTCCTGTTCTGGAAAGCGGACTTGTAAAACTCTTGTCAAATAATGTTATGTAATTATTGTAGATATTATAATCCGAATACAAATCCTTTATAAAAGACAAAATTTGCTGATTCCCTTCAAAACCTGAAGTTTTATTAGCCTTCGTAATTTCTTTTACTTTAGGTATTTTATTGTCTCCATACACATCTACTAATGCTTCATTTATAAAGATAGGTAAATACGTTTTTCCGGTAATTTTTGAGGTATCTACATGGTCAAAGATGAATTCCATCCCTTTGAAAATCTTTTGTTTTCTATAGGCGCTGTCAATAGAGTTAATATCAAACTCTACTTTTTCATACTTCTCCATTTGATATTGGGCAAATTGGTACAAGCCATTTTTTCGCTTTTTTTCCCAAATTTTCCTTAGAATATCGAGTGCAGGATTGTTCTTTTTTGACGTTTTACCGGTATAAATGACAACTTCTTTCAAACTTTCCTGTTCGCCTAATTCAACCGTAAAATTATAATTGACAGATTTGTTAAGTTCAATTTCTTTTTCGGAAAAACCAATTGAAGTTATTACTAACGTTTTATAGGTATTTGGAGATTCCAAATAAAAACGTCCGTCTTCATTAGTTACTGTTCCAATACTGGAATTTTTAAAAACTACATTGGCAAATGGAATAGGCTGTTTAGATTTATCAACAACAATACCGCTCACTTTCGTTTGGGCAAAAATGGGGGTAATAATTGCAACCAGCAAAAACAAACCAAAAAATTGGATTTTTTTCATAATCGTCAAAAAAAAACTTCATCAAATTTATATTTCTGATGAAGTTTCAAATACATTTAATTTCAGAACATTAGAAGTTTAGATCGTCTATACATATTAAAAATCTAATTATTCAAGAGTCAAAATTCTATTTTTTATACATTACTTTCTTAACAGCTTTTACAACGTCAGCAGCATTTGGCAACCATTCTTTCAATAATACTGGAGAATATGGTGCAGGTGTATCGGCTGTTGTAATACGTTGAATTGGCGCATCAAGAAAATCAAAAGCTTGTTCTTGAACTAGGTAAGCAATCTCAGAAGATACACTTGCAAATGGCCAAGCCTCTTCAAGAATTACCAATCGGTTTGTTTTTCTAACCGAAGCCAAAATCGCATCTTTATCCATTGGACGAACGGTTCTCAAGTCGATAATTTCACATGAAATACCTTCTTTGATCAATTCATCTGCAGCAGCATAAGCTTCTTTAATGATTTTCCCAAAAGAAACGATAGTTACATCTGTACCTTCACGCTTAACATCAGCAACTCCAATAGGAATAGTATATTCACCATCTGGCACTTCACCTTTGTCTCCATACATTTGCTCTGATTCCATGAAAATAACTGGATCATTGTCACGAATAGCCGATTTCAATAAACCTTTAGCATCATAAACATTAGACGGAACCACCACTTTAAGCCCTGGAGTATTAGCAAACCAGTTTTCTATAGCTTGAGAGTGTGTAGCCCCCAATTGTCCTGCCGAAGCAGTAGGCCCACGAAAAACAATAGGCACATTAAACTGCCCACCAGACATCTGGCGCATTTTGGCAGCATTATTTATAATTTGATCAATTCCAACTAAACAAAAGTTGAAAGTCATGTATTCTACAATCGGGCGACAACCATTCATTGCCGATCCTACTGCAATTCCAGTAAAACCAAGTTCAGCAATAGGCGTATCGATTACTCTTTTCTCACCAAATTCGGCAAGCATTCCTTTAGACGCTTTGTAAGCACCATTATACTCTGCTACCTCTTCACCCATTAAGTATATAGACTCATCGCGACGCATTTCTTCGCTCATCGCCTCACAAATGGCCTCTCTAAATTGTATCGTTCTCATATTATTTAGTCGTGTGTAATTTTTTAGAAACGCAAAAATAATTATTTTAAATTACTTAAAAGCATAAATTACTTTAAAATAACAAGGATTTATTCTTATGATTTTTAGGAGCTATTTCCAGCTATCCGTTATATCTTTTCCTCGCTAAAAAAGCGAGAAAAAGGATATCACTTCTATCTGGGCTATGAAATCTATCTAACACAAAAGTCCTTATCCAGACGAGTTACACAATAATTCACAAAAACAAACCCATTATTTCTAATAATTTTGACAAAAACACAGCGATTCAAACAATAAAATACGAAATCGTAATAGCAGAGTAAAATATTATGCATGCATAGTATTTTATTGGATTTATTTTTTAAATTTGTCGAAGAAAATACGAATTATAAAATATAAATTATGAAAATATTAGTTTGCATCAGCCACGTTCCTGATACTACTTCAAAAATCAACTTCATCAACGGAGACTCTGAATTTGACACCAATGGAGTTCAATATGTAATTAATCCAAATGACGAATTTGGTTTAACACGTGCTATTTGGTTCCAAGAACAACAAGGAGCTACAGTTACTGTAGTTAATGTTGGTGGACCAGATACTGAACCAACTTTAAGAAAAGCTTTGGCCATAGGTGCTAACGAAGCTATTCGTATCAACGCAAATCCTACTGATGGTTTCTTTGTAGCAAAACAATTAGCTGAAGTAATCAAGAATGGCGGATATGACATCGTGATTGCTGGAAAAGAATCTTTAGACTATAACGGAGGAATGGTTCCTGGTATGATCGCTGGTATTTTGGGATATAATTTTTTAAACTCTTGCACAAACATCACTGTTGAAGGTACAAATGTAACTGCAGTACGCGAAATTGATGGTGGTAAAGAAACCGTAAGCACTACATTGCCTGTTATTATTGGTGGCCAAAAAGGTATTGTTGAAGAAAAAGATTTGCGTATTCCAAACATGAGAGGAATTATGACTGCTAGAACAAAAGCATTAACAATCCTTGAACCGGTTGACGCTTCTGTAAACACTAAAGCTGTGAAATTTGAAAAACCAGCTCCAAAATCAGCTGTGAAATTGGTTTCTGCTGACAACTTGGATGAATTAATTAATTTATTACACAACGAAGCTAAGGTGATCTAAAAATTGAATTACTGATCGAAGATTAACGATTTTTGATTGCTGATGGCAAAAAAATCTAAAATCTTTATCAAAGTTCAAAAATCTAGAATCACAAGTCTAAAATCTAAAATCACAAATCATCATGTCAATATTAATATATGCAGAATCTGCAGAAGGAAAATTTAAAAAAGTAGCATTAGAACTAGCTTCTTATGCAAAAAAAGTAGCTGAATCATTAGGAACTACCGTTACAGCTGTAACTGTAAATGCAGGTGATGTTTCAGAATTATCAAAATACGGAGTAGACAAAGTTTTAAAAGTCGCCAATGACAAATTAGCCGGTTTTACTGCTAAAGCTTACGCTGATGTGATCAAACAAGCAGCTCAAAAAGAAGGTGCCAAAGTTGTTTTACTATCATCAACTACAGACAGTATTTACTTATCTTCATTAGTTGCTGTAGCGCTAGAAGCTGGTTTCGCTTCAAATGTTGTTGGTTTACCAGTAAGCACTTCTCCATTTCAAGTAAAAAGAAATGCATTTTCAAACAAAGCTTTCAACATTACAGAAATCAATACGGATGTAAAAGTATTAGCTTTAGCTAAAAACTCTTATGGTATTTTCGAAAATGCTTCAACATTAACTGAAGAGGATTTTAATCCAACAATTGGCGATGCTGATTTTGGTGTAAAAGTAGTATCTGTTGAAAAAGGTTCAGGTAAAGTTTCTATTGCTGATGCAGATATCGTAGTTTCTGCAGGACGTGGTCTAAAAGGACCAGAAAACTGGGGAATGGTTGAAGAATTGGCTTCTGTTCTTGGAGCTGCAACAGCTTGTTCAAAACCAGTATCTGATTTAGGATGGAGACCTCACGGAGAACACGTAGGTCAAACTGGAAAACCTGTAGCAACCAATTTATATATTGCTATCGGAATCTCAGGAGCGATTCAACACATTGCAGGAATTAACTCTTCTAAAGTAAAAGTTGTAATTAATAGCGATCCAGAAGCTCCTTTCTTTAAAGTTGCTGATTATGGAATTGTTGGTGATGCTTTTGAAATTATACCTCAATTAACAGCAAAATTAAAAGCTTTTAAAGAGCAACAATCTTAAAAACAAAATATCTCTAGTTAAATATAGCTGCCTAAAAACAAGATAATCGTATCTTTGCTTTAGGTAGCTTTTTTGTTCGATAAATTTTGATTAAAATTGCACTCTATTTTTAAATAAAAAACGACACTATTAATAAGGTACTTAGTACTTTTTATTATACGAACATGAGCCTAGTAAAATTATCCATTAAAGGAATTTCATACAGTCAAACCCAAAACGGTGCCTATGCATTGATTTTGAACGAAGTTGATGGCGAAAGAAAATTACCTATAGTTATTGGAGCTTTTGAAGCCCAATCTATTGCTATTGCTTTAGAAAAAGAAATTAAACCTCCGCGCCCATTAACCCATGATTTATTCAAAAATTTTGCCGAGCGATTTGACATTGTTGTTAAGCAAGTTATTATACACAAACTAGTTGATGGCGTTTTTTATTCTAGCATTATATGCGAAAGAGACAAAATCGAAGAAATCATTGACGCCAGAACTTCAGATGCCATTGCATTAGCTATTCGATTTAATGCGCCTATGTTTACTTATAAAAATATTTTAGACAAAGCAGGGATTTATTTAAAATCAAATCCTCATGAAAACGACGCAGCTTCTCAAGAGATAGATGACATTCTATCTAATCCTGAAACTTTTGGTCATCCTTCAGAAAGCAACGAATCAGGCAACACTTATACTAAACATAGTTTACAGGAATTAAATGAATTACTACAGCAAGCTGTTGAGCATGAAGATTATGAAAAAGCTGCTAAGATTCGAGATGAAATTTCTAAAAGAGAAGCATAATATTGCCGTAAGCAATTAGCTTATGGCCTAAAGCGTATAGCTTAAAGCGTTAAAAAAATGAAACAATACCTAGATTTAGTACAACACGTTATGCAAAACGGTTGTCAAAAAGGAGATCGTACCGGAACAGGAACAAAAAGTGTATTTGGATATCAAATGCGATTTGACCTAAGCGAAGGTTTCCCTATGGTAACCACTAAAAAATTACATCTTAAATCTATAATTTACGAATTGCTTTGGTTCCTCAAAGGAGATACAAACATTAAATATCTACAAGAAAAAGGAGTTAAAATTTGGGATGCCTGGGCCAACAGTAATGGCGATCTAGGTCCTGTTTATGGCCACCAATGGCGTAACTGGAACAGTGAAGAAATAGACCAAATTTCTGAACTCATTACCGAGCTAAAAACAAATCCAAACAGTAGAAGAATGCTCGTGTCGGCATGGAACCCATCAGTTCTTCCAGACACAACTAAATCTTTTGAGGAAAATGTAGCCAATAACAAAGCTGCCTTACCTCCTTGTCATGCTTTCTTCCAGTTTTACGTAACAAGCCCTGACGAGACTAAAGGAGAAACCAAAGGAAAGCTTTCTTGCCAATTGTATCAACGCAGTGCCGATGTATTCTTGGGAGTACCTTTTAACATTGCCTCTTATGCATTATTAACGATGATGATTGCACAAGTTTGCGACCTTGAGGTTGGAGAATTTATTCATACTTTTGGAGATGCACATATATACAACAATCATTTTGAGCAACTCGAATTACAGCTTACACGTGTGCCAAAACCATTGCCAAAAATGATTTTAAATCCAGCCATAAAAAATATCTTCGATTTTGATTACGATGATTTTACCTTAGTAGGATATGAACCGCATGCCCCAATTAAAGGAAATGTTGCCGTTTAAAATAAAAAAAACTTATAACTGCCCCCAAAAGTTACATACTATTTGGGGGCTTTTTTATTGAAAGAAAAGTCAGGTGCGATTATAACTTAAAGCTATAAAAAAAGGCCTCTAATTAAATAATCAATAATCAGAACAGTGTCATTTAAAAATATATTTTATCTTTATAAACTAAATTTTATGCCATGGATAAAGAATTACACGAGCAATACGAATATGCACGAAGACGCTTAAGACAAAAAAAAAGGCTGTATTACCATTTTGTTTTATTTGCTTTGATCAGCATTTTTTTATTTACTACTCATCGTTTTTTTGATATTGGTATAGATTCAAATTGGTCTACATGGATCATTGTCGTATGGTTATTCCTTTTTATATTACATTTTATAAAGGTGTTCATTACTGATCGTTTTATGAACAAGTATTGGGAAAGAGATCAAATTGACAGGCTTGTCGCTTTGCAACAAAAAAAAATAGCCCAGTTACAATCTAAAATTGAAGAAAATAATTCGAAATAAAATTCCCTAAGTATGTTAATAATGATTGCTGCAGTAGCAGAAAATAATGCCCTTGGAAAAAACAACGAACTGGTTTGGCATCTGCCAAATGATTTTAAAAGATTTAAATCATTAACCACGGGACATCATATTATAATGGGGAGAAAAACATTTGAAAGCTTCCCCAAACCTCTTCCTAATAGAACTCATATCGTAATCACAAGACAAAAAGACTATCATCCAGAAGGCTGCATTGTAGTTGACAGCATAGAAAAAGCAATTGCTATTTGCCCAAAAGATGAAACATCATTTATTATTGGAGGCGGAGAAATATACACTCTGGGACTTCCTTACGCAGATCAGTTAGAAATCACAAGGGTACATCATAGTTTTGAAGCCGATGCTTTTTTTCCAGAAATCAACCCCGATCATTGGAAAGAAATTTTTACAGAATTTAATCCTATTGACGACAAACATCTTTATAGTTACACCTATCAAACTTACGTAAAGAAATAAAAAAAACATCCCAAAAAGGGATGTTTCAATTTAAATGATTAGAGGAATGACCTACTCTTGTAATAAAATTTGATAACATAATATACAAATTACAAATATCATTATAACTCCAGAGATGAAGACAATGCTATTTGAAGTTTTTTGAGAGTACAACTCAAAAAAACCTTTAGTACCAAATACCACAAAGGTACTAAAGGCAAAGAAAATTAAAATTTCCAAAAACAAATTTAATCCTAAGAACGTGTTTTGCGCTTTTAAAACAATACCACCATTACTGACAGTACCTTCAAAAAAAATTACAAGAACAAATGAGATAAATAGCGCAAGAAGCATCCATTTGATTTGGGTCATTACTTCCCTCTTAATCATTCATTAAATATTTAAAATTTAAAGTACAAACTTCCGCAATAAAAACAGGAACCACAATACCCACTTTTAGTGATATTTCATTTTTTTTTCTTCTGCCAAAATCATTCAATTATCATAAAATAGCATCAAAATCCGATGATTTAATAAAGTTTCATTCAAATTTAAAAACGCATTTATTGTTTATCCAGTTTATGTTATATTTGTACAAACAAAAAAAATGTCGAAAGAAATCACACCCTACAAAAATTCAAAACTTAGCAAAAAAGAACAGGTTGCTGCAATGTTTGATAAAATCTCTGGAAACTACGACAATCTTAATCGTGTCATTTCGTTTGGTATAGATGTTAAGTGGAGAAAAAAGGTTCTACAGTTAGTTGCCAAAACCAATCCTGAAAATATTTTAGACATCGCCACAGGTACTGGAGATTTAGCTATTTTAATGTCTAAAACAAATGCTAAAAAAATCATTGGATTAGACATTTCCCCAGGAATGCTTGAAATAGGAGTGAAAAAAATTGCCGACAAAGGTCTATCCGAAACAATCGAAATGGTTTTGGGAGATTCGGAAAATATGCCTTTTGAAGATCATTTTTTTGACGCAATAACTGTAGCTTTTGGTGTAAGAAACTTTGAACATTTAGAAAAAGGACTCTCGGAAATTTTAAGAGTTTTAAAACCCGGAGGGATTTTCGTTATTTTAGAAACCTCAGTTCCAGACAAAACGCCTTATAAACAAGGCTACAAATTCTACAGTAACAATATATTACCAATCATAGGAAAATTATTTTCTAAAGACGATGTTGCTTATGGTTACCTATCAGAATCTGCTGCTTCGTTTCCTTATGGAGAAGCATTAAACAATATTTTACGAAAAACTGGGTTTATAGATGTTGTTGCCATGCCTCAAACATTTGGCGTTGCAACCATTTACTCAGCTTCAAAAAAATAATACTGAAAAACATTCAGCGTAAATATGAAAAAATTAATTGCACTTGTTTTGATAGTTTTTGCTTTAAATGGAAACGCTCAAAATTCGAAAGGAATATTTAGCAAGGATCCTATAATAAATTTGGAAAATTGGCAAAAACGCAAAATTTATTTTGGCTTCTATTTGGGCTTCAACTCTTATGATTTCAAAATTGATTATAAAACAGTTGGACCAGATATTAAAGTAGATGCCCCAGTAGGTTTTAATGTTGGTATAGTTGCTGATGTTAGGCTACAGGAGTATCTGAATTTACGTTTTGAACCAGGTTTATATTATTCCAGTAAAACCTTTCATTACCCGAATTTCACTTCCCAAAGCGATGCTACCAGAGAGGTAAATGGTACTTACATTCATTTTCCTTTATTATTAAAATTTTCATCACTTAGAACCGGAAACATACGTCCTTATTTACTTGGAGGTGTATCTGCAAACTTAAATTTATCCAGTAATGCAAAATCTTTAGACGACAATCTAGAGGAACGTTTTAGAGTAAAATCCTGGACTACGAATTATGAACTGGGCTTTGGAATTGATATATTTTCAGAATATTTCATTTTCTCCCCATCAATTAGAGGTTCTTTTGGAATTTCAGATGAGTTAATTCGTGATAATGATCCAAATAGTCCTTGGACAAGTAATATTGAATCTATGAAATCAAGAGGGGTTTTAATTAATTTTACTTTCCACTAAAATTTTCATTTCAATTTTACTGCTTAATTTCGTCTACTGAATTCACTTAAAATAATTGCGGTTGCTGTAGCTACATTTAAGCTTTCTGTTTCTTGAAGATCACCAAAACGTGGAATAGTTAGTCTTTTTTGAATCAATTTTTCCAAATCCTTTGAAATTCCGTTAGCTTCATTACCCATTATTATTATTCCTTCTTGGGGCAAATCTGTTTTATAAATATTAGTGCCATCCATAAATGTCCCAAAAACAGGCAACTTGGTTTCGGATATAAAAGCGTTCAAATCTATATAATTCACATTTACTCTAGCAATAGACCCCATAGTAGCCTGAACTACTTTTGGATTAAAAATATCAACGGTTTCTTTTGAACACAACAACTGTTTGATTCCAAACCAATCACATAGTCTTAAAATAGTACCCAAATTTCCTGGATCCCTAACAGAATCCAATGCTAGTATCAAACCAGAATTGACTTTTTTCTTTTCTGAAGGAATTTTAAATACCGCTAAACAAGTATTAGGAGTTGCTAATGCACTAATTTTATTTAGTTCACTTTCTGAAATAATTGTTTTTTTATCAGCTGATATTGAATCAAAATCTGGCTTTGTTGTATAAAGATGTTCTAACTCAAAATTTGATTTTACTAATTCTTGAATTACTTTTACGCCCTCGGCAAAAAACAACTGATTTGCAAAACGATGTTTTTTTTGTTGTAAACTCGATATAAGCTTTATTTGGTTTTTACTAAGCATAAAAAAATGTACTTTTGAATTAAATATTTTATAACAATTGAATCCCGCATGCCCCAAAAAAAATTATCTTATACAATAAAAAAGAGCACCGAAAATTTTCGGGATAACAATCTTGGGCGAACAAAACTTTTTCTGAAGAAAAAGAATTTTACAAAAATATCATTATTTATCCTAATTAGTATCCTTTTCTATGCCTGTAATTCAGAAAAGAGAGTTCCTGCCAGAAAACAACTTCTTATAAAAAATGAAATTACCGAAAATGGTAAATTAACTAAGAATCAAAACATATACGATCAACTGTATCAACAACCAAATTCTTCTATATTAGGATATCGCATGTTGTTGAATGTATATAACTTAGCCAACCCTAATCCAGATTCTACATTTAATTTAAAATATAAAAACAAAGAAAAAAAATACAACAGAGAAGTAAGATGGCTTTCCGAGAAGCAAATAGGAAGACTTCGTAAATCTTTTTGGTATCACGGAATACATACTTTTTTGAAAGAAACAGGTGAAGCTCCCGTTATTGTAGACACAGTAAAATCAAAAAAATCATTAATACGTCTTAAAAGTCATTATTTTAATAATGGTTACTTTAATGTTAAAGCCTCATATAAAATAGACTCTTTAAGTCCTAAAAAAGCCGGAGTCAAATATGATGTCGTAACTGGAAACCCATTTTTTCTAGATACTATAACAACCTCTATACAGACACCTGTTTTAGATTCTCTTTACAAAACAAAGAAATCATTAATAGTATCTGGAAACCAATATAAAACGGAAGATTTTGAAAACGAAAAAGATCGGATAAGCACCCTTTTTAGAAATAATGGTGCCTATCGTTTCCAACCCAACTATGTAACTTTTGACATTGACACTATTCATAAAAAAGACAAAGCAAACATCAATTTAAGCATAGACAATTATTCGTATCAACAAAATGACTCAACTAAAACAGAACCATTTAAGATATACAAAATTAGCGACATCAACATTTATACAGATTATACAAACGCGAATCACAATTCTAAAATTAAAGATAGTGCCACCTATAACAATATGAACTTGTATGGGTATAACAAAATAAAATACACTCCGCATGCCATTACCGATGCGGTATTTATTACCAAAGGAGGTTTATTCGCAGACTATAAAACCGTATTATCTACACGTTATTTAAACAATCTTAAAATTTTTAATTACCCAACTATTCAATACGAAATAGACAAAAGAGATAAAACTGCACAATCTTTAATTGCAAACATTTATTTAACGCCTCGCAAAAGATACAGCTTTGGTTATACTTTAGACTTAACCCATTCTAATATTGAAGATTTTGGTATAGCCGGAAGTATTACAGAAACAGTACGAAATGTATTTAATGGCGCCGAAACACTGGAAATTTCAGCACGAGGAAATATTGGTGCTTCTAATGACATTGCGGATCCAGGTGATAGCTTTTTTAACGTTTCAGAATATGGTTTGGATGCAAAACTTAACTTTCCGCGAATTTTATTTCCATTTAAAACAGAAAAGATCATTCCTAAAAGTATGATCCCCTCTACTGTAATGAGTGTAGGATTTTCAAAACAAACCAATATTGGATTAGACAAAGAAAGTTTTAGTGCTATTTATTCTTATAGCTGGTCTCCAAAAAGAAATAATACAACACGTTTAGACCTTTTTAATATTCAGTTTGTAAATAACCTGAATCCAGAAAACTACTATAACGTATACGGTAGTTCATACGACGCGCTTAACACTATTGCCAAAAAGTATAATACAAACACTACTTATGTTGACACAAATAATAATTTGATTATAGAAAGCGGGACAATGGGTTTTACAAATGACGTTTTATCCGACAAAACTTCATTACAACCAAGTGATCCCGATTATCAAAATGTAAACAGTATTGAAAAACAAAGAATCAGGCTTACTGACAATGATTTCATCATGGCTACTAATCTTGTTTTTACCAAAACGACTAAAAAAGATTTACAAGACAATGATTTCTACATGTTTAGAACCAAAATAGAATCTGCCGGTACATTATTATCAGCCATTTCAAGCATTGGAAATTTGCCTAAAAACTCAAACGGAAATTACGAAATTTTCAATCTAGAATATGCTGAATATTTTAAAACCGAATTCGACTTTGTTAAATATTGGGGTATCGACAAAGGAAAAGTTTTTGCAATGAGAACCTTTTTTGGAATAGCAATCCCTTATGGAAATTCAAATTTTATTCCATTTACCAAAAGTTATTATGCTGGAGGATCTAATGATAATAGAGGATGGCAGCCCTATCGTCTAGGACCTGGAAGCAGCACTTCAACAAATAACTTTAATGAAGCCAATTTAAAAATTGCAATTAGTGGAGAATATCGATTCTTAATTGGAGGTAAATTCAATGGAGCTCTTTTTGCAGATGCAGGTAACATCTGGAATGTATTTGACGGTACTACTTATGAACCCGCCAAACTTTCGAGCATAAAAGATTTGAGCAAAATAGCTTTAGGTACAGGTTTTGGTTTGCGATATGATTTTGGCTTTTTTGTAGTTAGAGTAGATATTGGGTTTAAAACTTACAATCCAGCCAATGAATCTGGGGATAGATGGTTCTCTCAGTATAATTTTGCCAACTCAGTTTTTAATTTTGGTATAAATTACCCTTTCTAATGCTAATTAATTCTTATTTTTGCAGCTTATAATCTAAAAAACTAAAAAACTTAAAGAAATTACAATGGCACACAACATTAAACCAGGAGTTGCTACAGGCGATCAAGTACAAGAGATTTTCAATTATGCAAAAGAAAAAGGTTTTGCCTTACCTGCTGTAAATGTAACAGGTTCAGACACTATAAATGGGGTACTTGAAACTGCTGCAAAACTAAATGCACCAGTTATCATTCAATTCTCAAATGGTGGAGCACAATTTAATGCTGGAAAAGGACTTTCTAATGCTGGTGAAAAATCGGCTATTGCTGGTGGTATTGCTGGAGCAAAACACATTCATACCTTAGCAGAAGCATACGGAGCAACTGTAATTTTGCATACTGATCACTGTGCTAAAAAATTATTACCTTGGATTGATGGACTATTAGATGCTTCTGAAGCACATTTTGCTGCTACAGGAAAACCATTATTTTCATCACATATGATTGACTTATCTGAAGAGCCAATCGAAGAAAATATCGAAATCTGCAAAGGATATTTAGAGAGAATGAGCAAAATGGGAATGACACTAGAAATTGAACTTGGTATTACAGGTGGTGAAGAAGACGGTGTTGACAACTCTAATGTTGATAGCTCAAAATTATATACTCAACCAGAAGAAGTAGCTTATGCTTACGAAGAATTATCTAAAATAAGCCCAAGATTCACAATTGCAGCTGCTTTTGGTAACGTTCATGGAGTTTACAAACCAGGTAATGTAAAATTAACTCCAAAAATCTTAAAAAATTCTCAAGACTACGTTCAAGAAAAATTCAAAACCGGGCCAAACCCTGTTGATTTCGTTTTCCACGGTGGATCAGGCTCTACTTTAGAAGAAATCAGAGAAGGAATTAGCTATGGTGTTATAAAAATGAATATTGACACTGACTTGCAATTTGCATTTACAGAAGGTGTTCGTGACTTTGTACTTAACAATATCGAGTACCTTAAAACTCAAATTGGAAATCCTGAAGGAGCTGACGTACCAAACAAAAAACATTACGACCCAAGAAAATGGTTGCGTGAAGGTGAATCTACCTTCAATGCGAGACTTGAGCAAGCTTTTGCTGACTTAAATAACGTGAATACACTATAATTTTACATTTTAGATTTTAGACTTCACGAGGAAATCTAAAATCTAAAATCTTAGATCTAAAATAATAAAAATGGCTTGGTTTAAAAGAAAAGAAAAAGGAATTACTACGGCTACCGAAGACAAAATGGACATCCCAAAAGGCCTTTGGTACAAATCACCTACCGGTAAAATTATTGATGCTGATGAATTGGCTCGTAATTTATTTGTAAGCCCCGAAGATGGTTTCCATGTTAGAATTGGAAGTGCAGCCTATTTTGATATTTTATTTGACAACAATGAATTTGTTGAATTAGATAAAAACATGACTTCTAAAGATCCTTTGCATTTTGTTGATACAAAAAAATATGCAGACCGATTAAAAGAGGTTATGGAAAAAACTCAACTTAAAGATGCTGTTCGTACTGGTGTTGGAAAATCTAAAGGCAAAGAATTAGTAATTTGCTGTATGGATTTTGCTTTTATCGGTGGATCAATGGGAGCTGTTGTAGGTGAGAAAATTGCAAGAGGAATTGATCATGCTATCAAAAACAAATTACCATTTGTAATGATCTCTAAATCAGGTGGTGCCAGAATGATGGAAGCTGCTTATTCATTAATGCAATTAGCAAAAACATCTGTAAAATTAGCTCAATTGGCCGAAGCGAAGTTACCTTATATCTCACTTTGTACCGACCCAACAACAGGAGGAACTACTGCCTCATATGCTATGCTTGGGGATATTAATATTTCTGAACCAGGTGCCTTAATTGGATTTGCTGGACCAAGGGTAGTTAGAGATACTACTGGAAAAGATTTACCAGAAGGTTTTCAAACAGCCGAATTTCTTCTTGAACATGGTTTCTTAGATTTTATTACAGCCAGAAAAGAATTGAAAGATAAAATCAACTTATATATCGATTTGATTCAAAATAATGAAATTAGATAGTTTCAAAACTTCTAAAACATAAAAATCCCAAGAAAATTGCTTCTTGGGATTTTTTTATATCTTTATTTTAAATCTTATTGTATGGGAAGAATTTTTATTGGTTTTGTGATTTGTTTACTTTTTTTCAATTGCAAAAAGAAAGAAAATGAGATTGTGGCAAAAAACGAGCCTTATGTTATTTCATATGAAAATGAGAAACTTCAAAAGTATTATGATTCATTAAATAAAAATACAGAGAGAAAAGTTCTTCCTCCATCAACAAAAGGATTTTTCTATGGTGAAAGTCAGCTTATTGTTGATAAAAGAGGTTTTTTTTATTTTTATCAGAGAGAGTATATTCCAATCTTCTGTAGTTATCGTAGAGAGAAAGATTCACTTCCTTTTTTTCAAGATTTAAAGCCTAAAGATATTGTTATAATTCCACAAATGGATTTATATGATTTCATTTCTGAGAACATTTTAAAAAAAGAGAAAGGAAGGCAAATTTTAATAATTGCCTCACAAAGTGATACTATTAAAAATGAACTTTTTTTAAATTTTTTGAAAAGAACTACTATTCAATCCTATTACATTAGAAGAACAACCCAAGAAGAAGATACTGTTTTAAAATACAAGAAAAATTGCGAGTATTACGATTTTAAAGATATTAAATGGGACAAAGCAAAAATAAAATTTCCTGAGTATGTAAAACTTACAAAAAAACTGATAACAAAGAATCCCGATTGAATCGGGATTTTGTTTAATATTATTTTGGTTTCCCATTTTTAAGTTCTTTTTCTGCGATTTTAAATGTCAATTTCTCACGCCATTTTGCATAACGCTCTTTAAAAATCACTTTTATGGCACTATCTACCGCACCGTGCATAAACAAACTCCAAACACTCGCCATTTTCCTGGTTATTGATCTATCCCATGCACGAAGTGTCAAAGAGAAAGAGCCATCTATATAACGCATCCAATGCCACATTCCAGTTGGCATAAATAAAGTATCTCCATGCTCTAAGAAAACTTCATATCCTTCTACTCCTTTTAAAGCTGGGAATTTCTCAAAATCAGGATTAGTAACATCATAATCTTCTAAGGCATAAGTGGTGTTAGGAATACAATAAAGTCTTTTTTTCCACTTATAATCAAACAATATTATGTGTTTTCTTCCTCCAAAATGGGTATGAAAAAGATGTGGTAAATCTATATCATAATGTAAAAAAGTAATAGCCTTTGAGCCACCAAAAAACATAGCTGGCATACTTTCGATAAATCCTCCCATTAAATCTTTAGGAACTTTTATATCATTAACCAAATCTGGCCTATGTTTAAACAGATTAAAGAAAAAGATCCGTAAGTCAGTTGGCTCTCTTTTTATTAAGTCAAGATACTCACCAAATTTCATACTAGCAATAGAGGAATTGATCACTTTGGCTGGATCAGCTTTGGAATTATCGACTAATTTAACTTCAATATCTCCTGCAATTTGTTTGAAATAATCGGTAGACCATTTTTCTCTGGCCGGCCAATCTTTAGTTAATCCTTTTATGATTAATGGCTTTTTTTTATCCAAATAGTTTTTCTTGAAATCTTCTCTAGTAATAGACTCAACGGTATCAACTGGTTTAAAAATAAAGCTCATTTATCTGTTGTTTAACTTATTATCTTGCAATTTTACACTCAAAAATACCGAATTATTTATAGCCTTCAAAATTTACAATTAAAAACACTAACAAGCTTATCACATTCCAGTTCTAATCGCTTCTACTGGATCCAGTTTTGATGCTGAAATTGCTGGGAGAATTCCCGAAATAAGACCAATAACAGCCGCTAAACCAGTTCCCAAAAGAATATTTCCAAATCCCAAAACAAATTCAAAGTCCAAAGCCTTAGTCAGAATTAAAGCGATTATCCAAACCATAAATAATCCAATTATACCTCCCAAAACAGAAAGTATCACGGCCTCGAACAAAAACTGAAACAATATAAAACGGTTTTTGGCACCTAATGACTTTTGTATACCAATTAAATTTGTACGCTCTTTAACAGAAACAAACATAATATTAGCAATTCCAAAACCACCAACAAGCAATGAAAATCCGCTTATAATCCAACCTACAATATTCATTTTTTGAATGATCTCATCAATGATATTTAGAAAACCAGCAAACACATTAATAAAGAAATTATCTATTTCTCCAGCCTTCAATCCTCTAAAATTTCGTAGTTTTTGAGATATTTCGCTTTTATATTCTTCCATATCCACTCCTTTCTCTGGTTTAAATATGATCACATTAGTTAGGTTAGGATTATTATCCCCATACAACCTACGAACAAAATTAACCGGAATAAAAACAGATGAATCATCACTGTCACCAAACATGCTGGATCCTTGCTTTTTTAAAACCCCAATAACCGTAAAGCGCTGCCCGTACAATCTAACATTTTTTCCAATAGGCTCTGAGTCATTAAATAGTGATTTTGCAATTTCGTTCCCCAAAACAATAACTGAAGATCCGGAATTAGCTTCAGACTCATTATAAAACCTCCCCTTTTCAAACTCTAATCCCTGAATATCAATAAACTCATGTGAAACTGGCACGATATTTATATCACTAACTGTATTAGAGCCGTATTTTATAGATTCCCGTTTAGTAAAAATTTGATAACCCAATTGATCGGTATGAGTCATTGCTCCTTTCAAATAAACATACTCTGTGTATTTAACATTAGGAAATTGTTCTCTTTTCCATTGTGGTATATCCGAAGGACCAAAAGAGAATTTTAATAAATAAATTGTATTTTTATCTAAACTACTCAAATCTTTGGAAATTTTTCTATCCAAAGAGTCTACAGCTGCGAGTACTGCTATTATAGAAAATATTCCAATCGTAACACCCAATAAAGAAAGTAATGTTCTTAATTTATTACTTCGCAATGCATTCATTGCAAAACCAAAACTCTCTTTTAATAATCGCAGATAAACTAACATCTCTTCTTAATTTGTGTATTGTAAATTTCAAAATTATTATTGCAATAACCTAAAAAAATTACTTTTAACGATTGGTATGCTATTTTAAGACATTGTTACAACTTTTTATTGAATTATATTATCAAAAAAAACTATTTTTGCACTTTATAATTATAACTACCCGATGAATACAACAAAAACAATCAAATCCGCATTAATTTCTGTCTTTTCAAAAGAAGGTCTTGAACCAATTGTAAGAAAACTACATGAGCAAAATGTAATTTTTTATTCTACTGGAGGTACTGAAGAATTCATTAAAAATTTAGGAATTCCTGTAATCCCTGTTGAAGATGTAACTTCTTACCCTTCTATCTTAGGTGGTAGAGTAAAAACCTTACACCCAAAGGTTTTTGGAGGAATCTTAAACCGTCAGGACAATGAAAGTGATGTGCAGCAAATGCAGGAATACAACATTCCGCAACTTGATTTGGTAATTGTTGATTTATATCCTTTTGAAAAAACAGTTGCTTCGGGAGCTAGTGAAGAAGATATTATAGAAAAAATAGATATTGGTGGTATTTCATTGATCCGTGCAGCCGCAAAAAACTTTAAAGATACCGTAATCGTTCCGTCTATGGATCAATATGGCATATTTTTGGACATGATTACTACCCAAAATGGAGCTACCACTCTTGCTGACAGAAAATTATTGGCTACCAAAGCTTTTCATGTTTCTTCGCATTATGATGGAGCAATCTTTAATTATTTCAACACAGACGAAACAATTTATAAAACCAGTATAGAAAACGGACAAGTATTGAGATATGGAGAAAATCCTCATCAAAAAGGATTTTTCTTTGGAGATTTTGATGCGATGTTCACCAAAGTTCACGGTAAAGAATTATCATACAACAACTTATTAGATGTAGATGCTGCTGTAAACTTAATCCACGAATTTAAGACTGACGGACCAACATTTGCAATTTTAAAACATAACAACGCTTGTGGATTAGCAACAAGAAAAACTATTTGCGAAGCATACAATGTTGCATTGGCTTGTGACCCTACCTCTGCTTTTGGAGGCGTATTGATTGCAAATGCAACAATTGACATTGCTACTGCCAACGAAATAAACAAACTATTCTGCGAAGTGGTTATCGCTCCATCTTATGATGCCGAAGCAATTGCTATTTTACAAGAAAAGAAAAATAGAATTATATTGATTCAAAACGAAGTGGAATTGCCTCAAAAACAGGTAAGAACTTGTTTGAATGGATTATTGATCCAAGAAAGAAACAACATTACTGATACTAAAGCAGACCTAAAAACCGTTACAACAAAAGCACCAACAGAGCAAGAAATTGACGATTTGATTTTTGCATCTAAAGTATGTAAGAATACTAAATCAAACACAATTGTTTTTGCTAAAAATGGAACTTTAATTTCTTCTGGAACTGGACAAACATCAAGAGTAGATGCCTTGATGCAAGCTGTTGAGAAAGCAAAATCTTTTGGTTTTAGCCTAGAAGGAGCTTCTATGGCGAGTGATGCATTTTTCCCTTTTCCGGATTGTGTGCAACTTGCAAAAGAAGCCGGAGTAACAGCTGTAATTCAACCAGGAGGATCAATCAAAGACGAATTAAGCATTAATTATTGCAACGAAAACAATCTTGCAATGGTATTTACAGGAACACGTCATTTTAAACATTAATTTGTTTAACTTTGTGCGTAATTTATTTATAACTTTTTAACCCTTAAGAGGAATATGGGATTTTTTGATTTCATGACTGAGGATATCGCGATAGACCTTGGTACAGCAAACACTTTAATCATTCACAATGACAAAGTCGTAATTGACAGTCCATCTATAGTTGCGCGTGATAGAATATCAGGCAAAATTATTGCAGTTGGTAAAGAAGCCAATATGATGCAAGGGAAGACACATGAAAACATAAAAACAATAAGACCTTTGAAAGATGGTGTAATTGCAGATTTTGATGCTTCAGAAAAAATGATCAGTATGTTTATTAAAAGCATACCTGCATTGAAAAAAAGAATGTTTACACCTGCCCTTCGAATGGTTGTTTGTATTCCTTCTGGAATTACCGAGGTGGAGATGAGAGCGGTTAAAGAATCTTGTGAAAGAGTTAATGGTAAAGAAGTTTATTTGATTCATGAGCCTATGGCAGCTGCTATCGGTATTGGTATCGATATTATGCAACCAAAAGGAAACATGATTGTTGATATCGGTGGAGGAACTACAGAAATTGCCGTAATCGCTTTAGGTGGTATCGTTTGTGACAAATCCGTTAAAATTGCGGGTGATGTATTTACAAATGACATCGTTTATTATATGCGTACACAACACAACCTTTTTGTTGGAGAAAGTACTGCAGAGAAAATAAAAATACAAATTGGTGCTGCAATCGAAGATTTAGAGACACCTCCAGAAGATATGTCTGTTCAAGGAAGAGACTTACTAACTGGTAAACCTAAACAAGTTGAAGTATCTTATAGAGAAATTGCCAAAGCATTAGATAAATCTATACAAAGAATTGAAGATGCTGTAATGGAAACATTATCTCAAACTCCTCCTGAGTTAGCTGCTGATATTTACAACACTGGTATTTACTTAGCTGGTGGGGGATCTATGTTAAGAGGTCTTGACAAAAGAATTTCCCAAAAAACAGATTTACCGGTTTACATCGCAGAAGATCCTTTAAGAGCTGTAGTTCGAGGAACCGGAATGGCACTTAAAAATATTTCAAAATTTAAAAATATCTTAATTAAATAGAACCTAGTTCACCTTAGAGTTTTAGTTATATAACATCAATTATACCATAAAAAATGCAGCAAATATTTTCATTTATTCTAAAAAACAGTAATAGATTACTGTTTTTGCTGCTTTTGGGTATTTCGTTATCTCTTACTATACAATCCCATTCTTTTCATAGGAGTAAAGTCATCAGTTCTGCCAATTTTCTAAGTGGTGGTGTATATGAAAGAATCAATTCTATAGAAGAATATCTTCATTTAAAAGAACAAAATGATGAATTGGCTCGCGAAAATGCCAACTTGAAGAGTTTATTGTTTAAGACTCAGGATACTGCCAAGGCTCCTAATTTAGACAGCTTAAAAGGTGTTCTGCCAAAAGATATTGTTGTCTGCAAAGTGATTCATAACTCATACAATCTACATGAGAATTTTTTAACATTGAATGCTGGTGCAAAATCTGGTGTTAAACCTGACATGGGAGTTATTAATAGTTTAGGAATAGTTGGTATAACCGATAATGTATCTGCTAATTATTCTACTGTTATTAGTATCTTAAATATTAAATCTCAAATAAACGCCAAAATTAAACATTCGAATCATTTTGGGACCTTGAATTGGGATGGAAAAAATGCAGGTTTTGTGCAATTGATTGACGTACCGAGATTAGCTTCTATTAAAAAAGGAGATACAATCGTAACAGGTGGCCAATCAGTAATTTTCCCTGAAAACATTGGTATAGGAACAATTGACAAAATATTTATTCCAGGTGATAAAACCCATTATTATACTATTAATGTAAAATTATTTAATGATATGACTAATTTGGGTCATGTTTATATTATTAAGACTGAAAACAGCGAAGAGATTAGAAATTTAGAAAATCAAGAGAAAAAAGATGAATAGCACGGTATTAGTGAACATTTTTCGTTTTGTGCTTTTATTAGCTTTACAAATTCTAGTTTTTAATAATATGAATTTTGGAGGTTATGTAACTGCATTTCCTTATATCCTTTTCATCATTCTTTACCCTGTAAACGGGAATAAATACGGGCTTTTACTATCCAGTTTTTTTCTTGGAATAATAATGGATTTATTTTGTAATTCTGGTGGTGTTCATGCTACAGCATGTGTTCTACTAGCTTACTTCAGACCAGTCTTTTTTAAATTTTCTTTTGGTTTAAGCTATGAATATCAGACTATAAGGCTAAATGATGTTTTAACACCTGAACGATTTACTTTTATTTTATTAGCAGTAATAACACATAATACAATCTTGTTCTTATTAGAATCTTTTCAGATAAGCTTTATTCTAGACGTTTTACTTAGAACTTTATTAAGCACCATTTTCACCATTATCACTTGCGTAATATTAATTTATCTTATAAAGCCAAATAAACGATGAGAAAAGTCTTGCTACCAACTTTAATTATTATTGGTGCATCTTTGTTAATCATACGTATTTTTTACCTGCAGATTATTGATGATTCTTTTAAATTGAAATCAGAAAATAATGCAATTAAAATAAAATATGATTATCCGGAGAGAGGTTATATTTATGATAGAAATGGAGTGTTGTTGGTTGCAAATCAACCCTCTTACGATATAATGGTAATCCCAAGAGAGTTGAATAATACAGATACTCTTGAGTTTTGTAAATTGTTGAATATTACCAAGGATGATTTTATCAAAAGAATAGAAAAAGCAAAAGTATACAGCCCTAGATTACCTTCGGTATTTTTGGCTCAATTAAATAAAACTGAATTTGCTGCTTTTCAAGAAAAAATCAGAAAATTTGAAGGCTTTTATTTTCAAAAGCGTTCCTTACGTGATTATGAAGTAAATTTCGGAGCTAATATTTTTGGATCTATTAATCAGGTTAATGAGAAGCAAATTGAAAAAAACCATTATTATAAAAGCGGCGATTTAATTGGTGTACAAGGGGTTGAGGAAAGCTACGAAGAAATTCTTCGTGGAATAAAAGGAGTTAAATACTTTCAGAAAGATAAATTCAATCGAGAAATAGGTTCCTACAAAGAAGGAAAATACGATACTATTCCCGTACAAGGTGAAGATATTAACCTGACTATTGATTCCGAAATTCAAAAATATGGTGAACAATTAATGGTAAACAAAAGAGGAGGTATAGTTGCTATCGAACCTAAAACGGGAGAAATTTTGGCGCTTGTTACCGCTCCTTCCTATGATCCAGGAATTTTGGTGGGAAGACAGCGATCTAAAAATTACACAAAACTATATCATGATTCTATTGCAAAACCACTTTATGATAGAGGACTGCTAGCAGAATACCCTCCTGGTTCTCCTTTTAAAATTATGACAGGCTTAGTCGGATTACAAGAGGGAGTTGTAGATGAAGAGACCACTTTTGTTTGTCATCACGGTTTTTATTACGCTCCTGGACGATTTCAAAGATGCCATTGCGGTGGTGGAGTGCAAAATCTACATGTTGGGATTTATAAATCGTGTAATGCCTATTTCTCTAATGTATATCTAAGAACAATTGGGAAATATAAAAGTACTCCTTATTCAGTCGATGTTTGGAGTAATCATGTTAGAAGTTTTGGATTAGGTGAATTTATGGGGTATGATTTGCCAACAGGAAGAAGAGGGAAGATCCCGACTTCCAAAACCTATAAAAGAATGTATCCTGGATGGGGTTATAGTGGAAAAACAATTATATCCAATGCCATCGGTCAGGGGGAAGTATTGGCGACTCCAATCCAATTGGCAAACATGATGGCAACTGTTGCAAATCATGGGTATTACTATACCCCTCACATCATTAAAAAAATCAAAGGCGAGAAAATCGATTCTAAGTTTACAACTAAACATGTTACAACTATTGACGAAAAATATTTTCCTCCTATGATAAGCGGATTGTTTGATGTTTACAACAGAGGAACTGCTTACGGTTTGCGCGTGGAAGGAATCGATATTTGCGGAAAAACGGGTACTGCCGAGAATTTTGCCAAAATTGGTGGTAAAAGAGTTCAGCTGAAAGACCATTCCATTTTTGTTGCTTTTGCCCCTAAAGATAATCCCAAAATAGCTATTGCTGTTTTGGTTGAAAACGGAGGATTTGGAGCTACCATTGCCGGCCCTATTGCCAGTTTAATGATTGAAAAATATTTGAGAAAAAAAATTACCAGAACCGATTTGGAGACCAGAGTACTGAATACAAGCCTTCAAAGCCGTTATGCAATACTAGGAGGGCTTTCGGATGAAGTAAAAAGACAATTGTTCGTTCAGGACTCTATTAAGAACAGTAAGTTAATAGAAGCGCAAAAAAGGGATTCAATTAAGACCAAAAAACAATAGATTCATAATCAAATGAAAAATCAAAGTTTATCAAGCAATATTGATTGGATATGTATCATTATCTATATAGCACTTGTGTTTTTAGGTTGGTTAAATATTTATTCTTCTTCATTGTCTTCTATTGAAGGGACATATGAAAAGCAGGGTATTTTTATTGCTTTATCTGTTCCTTTGATTTTTGTTCTTTTATATATCGATGGCAAATTTTATGAAAAATATGCCAGTATCATATTTGTCATTTCTTTACTGTCCTTGTTAGGTTTATTTGCTTTTGGTAAAACAATTGCGGGGCAACGTTGTTGGTATGGATTTGGCAGTTTTACTTTACAGCCTTCTGAATTTGCAAAAGCAGCAACATCTTTGGCACTGGCTAAATACCTGAGTGATACTCAGATAAATCTTAAAGAAGTAAATCGTCAGGTTCAGGCATTGGCCATTGTCTTTTTACCGGTTATGCTCATCTTACCGCAGCCAGATCCTGGAAGTGCTTTAATCTACAGTATTTTTATAATAGTATTATTTCGTGAAGGACTACCTTCTTGGTATGTTTGGACTGGATTTATTACTATTTTACTTTTTATGTTAACACTAATTTTTGAGCCACAGTATGTTATTCTAATGGCTTTAATAGTGTTAATTTTAATTCATTACAAATCTAGACTGGGTGATCGAAATATTGTGTTAAGCGGTATTCTTTTTGCGGTAATATCAGGTTTTGTTTTATCTGTGAATTATGTTTTCACTCATGTCTTTAAACAACACCACCGTGACCGTTTTAACATCTTGCTCGGAAAATCCGTTGATATGAAAGGGATTGGATATAATACCAATCAATCCGAAATCGCAATTGGATCAGGAGGATGGTTTGGTAAAGGATTTCTTGAAGGAACGCAAACAAAAGGTGGCTTTGTACCGGAACAACATACTGATTATATTTTTACTACGGTTGGAGAAGAATGGGGTTTTGTGGGTTCATTAGTTGTTATTGCATTATTTACAGGTTTATTTCTTCGTATAATTTACCTTGCTGAAAGACAAAAAACAAAATTCAGTAGGGTCTATGGATATTGTGTTGCAGGAATATTATTTATACATTTTTTTGTAAACATTGCTATGGTAATTGGGATCTTCCCAACAATTGGAGTACCTCTACCATTCTTTTCATACGGAGGTTCTGGTCTTTGGGGATTCACCATTTTGTTATTTATTTTCATCAAAATGGATGCCAATAAAGTAAATGAATGGTAACAGCAGGTTAAGTAAAAATACTTTCTCTATATACTCTTATCTAAATTTATTTTAATTATCATTCCTTCGTGGGTAAAAACTATCATTCCCATGGGAACTATAATTAGTACATATCTAATTCTCCTAACTACGTAATAAGAGCAATCCATTTTCTTACCTTGACTATATTCAGCAGAAGAGCTTTATCTAGCGCTAACTATTCTGATCTTACTTTTAATTCCCCTCTAAGCGAAATAAATACATCTTTATACAACAAAAAAGTGTTTCAGATTACTGAAACACTTTTCTATTTTTATAATTATTTGATTGTTCAAAAAAAAATTGTTATGATTTAACCAATTTTCTTTTTTTCATTTCGTTAGCTAAGCTATTCTTTGCCATTGATTTTACTTGCAAATCATCCAAAACATTCAATGCTTCTTCAACATAGATATCTTTAGACAAACTTTCGTGCCATCTTTCTCTCTTTTCCTTTAGAATAGTATCTTTTGCCATACCTTCGAGTTCATACGGCAATGAATTAAATTTCAAATTGTTCTTGTAATCTGCAATTGGTTTATATTTTTTAGCTATACTATCAATTTTGTTTTGCGCCAAAATAAATTTATCCTTATTCAAGCTATAGGTATTTTCATTGCTTCTACTGTCAACCCACTTCGCTTTTTCTTCAATTAACTGAAATTGAATGTTTTTTTCAATTCTCTTTTTACTATTGATAATTACTTGATCGAATTTCTCATTATCTTTCCAAACTGCATAAGGAGCTGGATCTATTTTATCCCATGGCATTGCATGCTCTTCATCACGCTCTCCCATTTTTAAATAAGCATAACTATCTGGCATAACTACATCACTACTCACTCCATTAAGTTGAGTAGAGCCTCCATTTATTCTATAAAATTTTTGAATAGTTGTTTTTAAAGCCCCTAAATCACCTGCTGCACTATTCTTACCATATGGATTCAAATCAATTACTCTTTGAACAGTTCCTTTTCCATACGTTTGTTTACTACCAATGATGATACCTCTTTTATAGTCCTGAATTGCAGCGGCCAAAATCTCTGAAGCTGATGCTGAAAACTCATTTACCATTATAACCAAAGGTCCATCCCACTCGATTTTTTTATCAGTATCATATAAAATTTCTTTTTTCTTGCTTGCTGATTTAACCTGTACAATTGGCCCTTGTTCTATAAACAATCCCGCAATATCAACAACTGTTGACAATGATCCTCCACCATCATCGCGAACATCCAATACAATTCCTTTTACTCCTGCTTTTTTCAATCTGTCAACTTCTAGAGCAACATCTTTACCTGCATCTCTTCCATCCTTGTTTCCGAAATCCAGATAAAATTTAGGCAAATAAATAACTCCATATTTCAAGCCATTCTTTTCAACGACACTAGATTTCACATACGTTTCTTCTATCTCTACAACATCTCTAATGATTGAAATAACTTGTATAGTCCCATCTGTTTTTTTAACAGTAAGGCGAACTTCAGAACCTTTAGGGCCTTTTATTTTTTTTACAACATCCGCCAAGCGCATTCCTATCACATCTACAGCAATACCATTTGATTGAGCTACTTTCAATAATAAATCACCTTTTTCCAATTGCTTTCCTCTCCAAGCTGGCCCTCCGGAAATAAGTTCTATAATTTCGATATAATCATTTTTCTTTTGCAATTGAGCACCAATACCTTCAAACTTACCACTCATACTTGTATCAAATCGCTCTTTGTCATCTGGCGCAAAGTAAGAAGTATGTGGATCAAATTGAGACATAATAGAATTGATGTACAATGTAAACCAATCGTCTCTTTTTAATTCATCCATAAGTCCAAAAAACTCATTTAATGATTTTAAAGAACTCTCTCTAGTCTCTTTTTCCAGAACATCTTCTGATTTTACAATGTATTTTGGATCTTTTCTTTTTTTATCTTCTTCTAACTTTTGTTTATCAGTCAAAGAAGATAGGGTAGATAATTTTATTTTTTTTCTCCATTTTTCCTTCAATTCCGTAGTGTTTTTAGCATATGGAGCTTTTTCGTAATCTACATTGAAATCTTCTTCAATTTTATAATCAAAAGGTTTGCTTAAAATATCTTTGAATATCTTTTTACTTTCTTCCATACGAAGCATCAAACGATCGTAGGTAAGATTAAAAAATGTCAAATCCTTATTATTTAATTGATCATCCAACTCCAATTCGAATTTAGAGAACTCATTAATATCTGACTGCAAGAAAAAACGTTTGGAAGGATCCAAAGCTGCTATATAATCTTTATAAATTCCTTTAGAAAAATTATCATCAATTTTTGCTGGATTATAATGCCCTTTTTCTATTATAAATGTCAATAATTCCAGAAGTATTTTATCTTTCTCTGGATCTATTGATTTGTTTGTATTAATACTAAAGGCAGATAAGGTAACCGAGAGGCATACCATAGTTATTATTCTTTTATAATTTCTTCCCATAAGTATATATTTATTATTCTTCATCAGTCTCTAAAATTTAGTCTCATAGCAATCTCAGAAAGCTAAAAATTTTAACCAGTCTATGTGTCTCTAAATTACATAAAAATCAATATCGAATCTGTCTACTTTTAGATAATATTTTTTCAAAGATATAAACTTAGTTTAAGAAAACTCAAACTAATCAATTTTCTCAAGACAGTTTGTTTCATATTCTAAATTAGCAACTTAAAAAGCATATTTTAACTTGAATATCCTTAAATTTTCCTCGATGCTTATTCTTAATAAAATAAAAAAAGCGCTTCAATATATTTGAAGCGCTTTTTATTATTTGAAATCATAAAACTCATTATGATTTAACTAATTTACCTTTTTTAATTTCATTAGGCATATTATTTTTAACAATTGGCTTCATTTGTAAATCATCCAGAACGTTCAATGCTTCTTCAACATAGATATCTTTAGACAAACTTTCATGCCATCTTTCTCTCTTTTCTTTTAGCGCAGCATCTTTTGTCATAACTTCCAATTCATATGGCAATGATGTAAATTTCAAATTGTTCTTATAATCAGCAATTGGCCTATACTTTTTAGCTATATTCTCTACTTGGCTTTGTGCCAAAATAAATTTATCCAGATTTAAGCTATAAGTATTTTCATTGCTTCTACTGTCAATCCATTTTGCATTTTCTTCAATCAACTGAAATTGAATATTTTTTTCAATTCTCTTTTTACTATTGATGATTGCCTGATCAAATTTCCCATTATCTTTCCAAACTGTATAAGGCGCTGGATCTATTTTATCCCATGGCATTGCATTCTCTTCATCACGCTCTCCCATTTTTAAATAAGCATATCTATCTGGCATAACTACATCACTACTCACTCCTTCACGTTGAGTAGATCCTCCATTTATTCTATAAAATTTTTGAGTCGTTGTTTTTAATGCCCCCAGATCGCCAACAGTACTATTACGCGTAAACTGATTCAAATCAATTACATTTTGTACAGTCCCTTTTCCATAAGTTTGCTTACTACCAATGATGATACCCCTTTTATAATCCTGGATAGCTGCAGCCAAAATCTCTGAAGCCGATGCTGAAAACTCATTTACCATTATTACTAATGGCCCATCCCACTCGATTTTTTTATCAGTATCATATAAGATTTCTTTTTTCTTACCTGCTGATTTAATTTGTACGATAGGCCCTTGTTCTATGAACAATCCCGCAATATCAACTACAGTAGATAATGATCCCCCTCCATCATCACGAACATCCAATACAATTCCTTTTACTCCAGCTTTTTTCAATCTATCAACTTCTAGAGCAATATCTTTACCTGCATCTCTTCCATCTTTATTTTCAAAATCGATATAGAATTTAGGCAAATAAATAACTCCGTATTTTAGACCATTCTTATCAACAACACTAGATTTGGCATATGTCTCTTCGATTTCTACAATATCTCTAATGATTGAAATAACCTGAATTGTACCATCAACTTTTTTAACGGTAAGACGAACTTCAGAACCTTTTGGTCCTTTTATCTTTTTAACGACATCGTCTAAACGCATCCCAACAACGTCAACTGGAACTCCATTACCTTGAGCAACTTTCATTACTAAATCTCCAGCCTCCAATTGTTTTCCTCTCCAAGCTGGACCTCCAGATATAAGTTCAGAAATTTCAGTATAATCATTTTTCTTTTGCAAACGAGCTCCAATACCTTCTAGTTTTCCGCTCATACTTACATCAAAACGTTCTTTTTCTTCTGGTGCAAAATAAGAAGTATGAGGGTCGAAACGAGACATAATAGAATTGATGTACAATGTAAACCAATCGTCTCTTTTCAATTCATTCATAAATCCAAAAGATTCATTTAATGAATTCAATGAACTCTCTCTTGTCTCTTTCTCAAGATCCTGATTAGACTTCATAACATATTTTGGATCTTTCTGCTTTTTATCTTCTTCTATTTTTTGTTTATCAGTATAAGAAGAAAGTGTAGATAACTTTATTTGTTTTCTCCATTTTTC